>CAZYLG010000058.1:6873-13059 GCA_964648565.1 uncultured Thermoplasmatales archaeon | reverse complement strand
GCATTATTAATTCCTTCTTTAATCGTTCTCACATGAGTATGATCATACCAACTTGATTCTGCGTCATCATCAACATAAACTAGGTTATTACCAATCACATACGAACTTAACTCATTTAGATTTCCATTAAACACATTAAGGTCAACATCTCCAGATATACCACCAACTGATCCTTGATTACTATACTGCCAAAACGTCCAATCATCCCAACTTCCCGTATCAGGATTCATATTTGGATCATAGGTCCAATGAGCAATCCACAAATCATAACACGTAACAGAACTATCTAAATAATTATTGGCGTAATTACTATTTACATAAATAATAGGTTGAACCCCTGTTTGATTTTCCACGGTTTGCATCCAATCATGAACCCAATCAGAAAGCACTGAACTTCCTAATTCAGATCCTTGTTCAAGATCTAACACTGGTTTTAGATATCCCTCAGCAATATACTCTCCGGCTATGCTAACAAAATATTCAGCTTCATCAACAGCATCATCTGCTGTTGGAGTTGCAAAATGATACGCTCCCATGTAAATGCCTGCATTTGAACCTTGATTCATATTGGTTTCAAAATAAGAATCAGTCCAGCCGACACCCTCAGTTGCTTTCGCAAAACAAAAACGAACTGAATCACCATACACTTCAGACCACTCAATTATACCTTGCCATGCAGACACATCTATACCATCAACTTGATCTTCATCTATTTCACTAGCTGGTCCCAGTAAAATATAAGAGGGAGTTCCCCCAACAATTAATAAAGAAAAAATAACAAAAATACTTACTTTTTTTGAACAATGAAACATAACAATCAATTAAAATATATTATAATACTCATATTTTATTTTTTGGATTTTAGTGATGAACAAAAAAAATGAAAAAAATTGGAGATTTTTTTAATTAAACTCCATAGGTTTGAAAGGTGAATTCATATGTTGCCGGTAAATCTCGCCAAAGATTTCCACCATCACGGGTGAACCAAAAGCTTCCGTCATCATATTGATTGCCAAAAGTATACCCCCATTCATAACCGAAACTATTACTTACTCCACTTGGTGCTGATGGAATCACAATAAAATAATCATCGTCTGTGACATTAATATTATCAAAATCAACGACAAACCAATCCCAACTGCTAGGTACTTGATCAGGAGTAAATACTAAGGTTTCGATTAATTCACCATCTACTCCATTCTTTCTTAGTTCAATGGTAAGATCAAATGTAGGAGAGCCAAACTTCCGTAAATATAATCGAGCCCGGGTAAGATAATCTTTTTCAGACTGAAAACTTTGCGCACCAGCCCAATCACCATCAATGGCATGCCGAATTGGAAAACCTCGATTAAACAAGCTTTGGTCAACTTCAACCTTCTCAGTTCCACTTGGCATCATTAAGTACACATCAAAAACATCATCTCCACCATCTGAATTAATCTGTATTTGATGATGATATGCACCGGGTTCAATACCTGTTGTATTCGCCGTAATTGTTATAGTATCATGCTGGCCTGATGACGTACCCATTGTTGTATCAAGGGATAGCCAACTACAGTTTTCAATGATTTGATAACTCATAGTTCCAGCACCATCATTCCAAATCTCAAATGTTTTCGATGCTGTTTCATTTGGAAGCATAATTCCAAAATGAGTGGATGTTGGATTAAATCCTAATATTTTAAACCCGATTGATTGTGCAGGATCGGCAAACAATAAACATGCTTCAATTGTTCCTCGCCAGCTACCAGGTGCACCACTATACGTCCAATTGATAGTTGGTGCCATTTCATCTTTTGACCAGGCATGTGCTTTTCCTAATTGCCAACTACGGGTCCCACCCGAATTGTTTTCAGTGTCAAACAAGTAATCCCAGAACAATTTCTGTTGCAGTGCACTTGAAGAATTGGTATCATCTTGAGATCCCCAACCATAACTGGTATGATACACACAACCAAACGCCAATTTTGTATCAGATGAAAAAAGCATAGAGTGAAGCACGCCATCATCAGCTGCATCCATATCGCCACAATGACAACCGTAATCATGAATGAAGAAGGGTTTAGTGTTATGATAATCTGATTCCCAGGAACTTGATCCAACATCAAGTGACATCGCTGCATTTGCATGAGCTATACCACTGATCAAGGTGACTTCATCATTGTTAATATCATTTTTAAATCCGTTAATCGCAGCACTTTCACTTCCCCCTTGCCATCCAGGGTTAGTTGGTTCTGCAGTCCACATAGAGGTTAAATCAAATGGCAATTCAGGATTTTTAATATTCCACGTTTCAAAACCGTATTGAAAACCTGCCCAGTCAGGATAAGGGCCATGTGCACCTGGTTGCGGACCTAACCAATCATCTGTTCCATTGATAGCACTGTAATCAATGAAATCATCACCCTCTGTATTCCAACCCGTGTTCCCACCGTAAAATGCTGCATTGTCGAAGTAATCATTTGAAGTGGCTTCATCATAATAAAAACTTTTCGTCATCCAATTGGACACATCTTGTGGTTCATCACAGGTTAAGGATCCAATGAAGATTTCAGAATATAAATCAAAACCTGTGTCTCCTTCTTCACCCCAATCATTATCTCCATCGTCATTAAATGTTTTATCTAGATTACTCCAATATAAATCAGAATCACAGTTTGATTCATAATCATAATCCATTTCCCGACGTGGAATCCACTCATCATCACCACCTATCAGCACATAGGTTGTTCCCCAATCTTGATAAGCATCTTTACAGAATTCTCGGATATGAGCTGGTGTATCATCAAATAATGGATCACTGTTTCCATAATCTGGTTCAGCATTGATTTCTTCCATGGTTACAAGAGTACAGCTAAGTCCATCTTCAGTTTCATGTTTATTCATCAGACTATCCCAGTTATATGGAATTGAACTATCGGTATCCCAGTAATCCAGACCGTTTTGTTCAGTGGTGATAATCACATAATCATAGTTATCATTTGGATCACAGATTCCACCAGGATAATCTAAAGAACTTTTTGAGGAATAAAATGATTCATAATCAGTTGTTATCTCAGGATTTTGAACAAGGTTTTTTACCCATGCTTCATCAATTGCCTTATTACGATATAACGAATTGAGTTCACTGGTAAATGCTAAATCAAGGTGAATTGTTACACTAGAAAAATATACAATTTTGCCTGTTGCAGGAGTATATTGCAGAGGGTTTATTCCTAACGTTGCTATTTTGTATCCTTTTGAAAAATCAATTCCTTGTTTTTTGAAAATAACTTCAGGATAAGGAGTATTGGAATTATAGATATCATTTCTGAAATCGAAAGTTTCATCCATTGGAGTCCCAAACGAAACAGGTGCTTGATAAGGAATAATAGGGTTATCCTGAAGATTAATATCTTTTGTATCAAGATTAACAGCAATGGTATTAACTTTTACATTTACAAGATCATATCCCGGAGGGAGTAAAAATTTAAAAAATGTTGTCGGCAAGCTTGGAGAACCAACATCTCTTCCAAGTGACATGCATCCAGGAATGCTTAATTTGGTGAATGTACTATCGGATAATCCTTTAGTTGTTAATGAGGGTTTTTCAAAATCAAATGTGTAATCCAATGTTAGATCAACACTTGGTTCGGATTCAGAAGTTACAAAATTTGAACCAAACATGGTGAGAAGCAATAGTGTGCTGATTAGAATGGCTGAAAAGCATCGGCATCTATTCTGAAAAATATTTGTTAAATTATTCATATTATTTGTTTGCCCCCTTAAGTTAAGGATCCTTTTTTACATTTTGAAATGTATTAAGGTTATTTGTATTATAATGCATTCATTTTATATAATTTTTGTCAATCTGTCAGTGACGGTGAAACTTGTTTTTTTAATGATTTTCTCAATTATTTTTAGTATCCATATGTTTTAAACCTAAATTCATACATGGTCGGAAGATCTCGCCATAAATTACCACCGTCTCGAGTAAACCAAAAACTACCATCATCATATTGATTGCCAAAAGCATAGCCCCATTCATACCCAAAGCTACTGGTTATTCCATTTGGAGCTGATGGTACAACAATGAAGTAATCTGTTGCCAAATCAAGGTCAATATCATTAAAATCAATATGATGCCAGTTCCAACTATTCGATACGTCAGATGGAATAAATGTCATTTCGTCAATTACACTTCCTTCAGGACTATTTTCTGTGAGTTGAACCGTAAGATTAAATTCTGGAGTGCCAAATTTACGAAGATAGAGGTCCACACCTGAAAGAACATTTTTTATTGGACTAATATTTTGAGCACCCGCCCAATCACCATCAATTGCATGACGGATTGGAAAGCCACGATCAAATATGCTTTGGTTTATATCCTCTTTGATTGACCAGGTAACTGTTTCATCAGAAAAGCCTTTAGAATCAAAAACAGACAAGAGCAATTTTATATTATTTTGCCAGATATCATCAAAACTAGTACCTTGGGCGTCTTGATGATTTTTTCCATCCCATACCACGGATTCCTGATAGGTTCCTCCTGGGGCAATGGTAATGTTTTTATGTATTGCATAATCAAGAAATCCAAGATGAAATGGTTCACCTGCTAAAGTGTTATAACGAGAAATTATTTCGGTAATCGGTAATCGTATTGAACCGTTGTAAAATTCTGTTTCATTGTTATGGATCTGAATTGATATATTCATTTGTGTTGAACTCAGCCAAAACACTTCAATTTGTGCTTGGATATCAGATACACTTCGTTGTTCACACATTGAAAGAAGAGAGGTTAAATCTGTTGGATTGCTTCCAACATGTCGTTTGTATCCTCCATCAAAAAGTGAGGTTGGATATCCTGATATATCCTGGTTTTGCTGCCAAATGTAAGCATCTACATTGAGAAGATCCCAGTTAAGATCATACACAATCATTTCTACGAATTCAAAATTAAATGAATTGTTTTCATATTCATCTATGATTTCATTGTTCCAATCATGACATGCTGAACATCCTTGCGATGAAGCAATCTCAACTAGCACAGTATGTGTACTTGATTTATTAGTTAAAAATTCTTTTTGAGGGTTGGTTGAATCTGCTTGAAAAGGCAAAGTTAACGATGAAATTAATAATAAAAATGATAAAATCGTTGAAAAAAGTAACTTGGAATTTGTTATTTTTATAATTGAAATACGCATATTCATTCCTTTCACAATTGTTAATAATTACTATTATATTTAATCTATTATTTTAATCTTTTTCATAATTTTTCATAAAAAATTTTGAAAAAAAAAGAGAAAAAATAAGTCTTAGATAAGACTCATTTTATTTTAGTAACCATGCGTTCGGAACGAAAACTCATACATGGTTGGCAGATCCCGCCAAAGATTTCCACCATCTCGAGTAAACCAGAAACTTCCATCGGGATATTGGTCACCAAAGGCATAGCCCCATTCATAACCAAATGAACTAGTCACGCCGCTTGGTGCAGGTGGACAGACGATGAAATACTGCGTTGCATCTTCAACGGAATGATTCTGGAAGTCAACAGTGAACCATTCCCAATCACTTGAAAGTTCAGCAGGAGTATAGGATATTGAGTCGACAACTGTGCCCTCTGGACTGTCTTTTCGTAATTCAACAGTAAGATTAAATTCTGGGGTTCCGAATTTTCGCAAATACACATCTACCTTCGTGATAATATTTGTCGTTGGCATGAAACTTTGTGCACCAGCCCAATCACCATCAACCGCATGACGGATTGGGAATCCACGATCAAACAAACTTTGATTCACATCAACGATTTCAACAGGCGGAGTCACATTAATTGTTTGTGTAGCCGTATCAGTTGCTCCATCATCATCAGTAACTGTCAAGGTTACGGTATATTCATCTGAAACTGGATAGTTATGCGTTGGATGTTGATCAGTACTAGTTTCTCCATCACCAAAATCCCAAGACCAAGAAACAATAGAGCCATCTGGATCAGAAGAAAGATCGGTGAACTCCACAGTATCATAAATTGATGGTTCATCTGGATCATAAGTAAAACCTGCTGCTGGACCTACATTGGTTACTGTAATTGCTTCTGAGTGTGTATCAGTTGCACCATCATCATCCGTTACCGTTAACGATACTGTATACGTACCATCATCACTGTAACTGTATGTTGGATTTGCTTGTGAACTAGATCCACCGTCA
>CAZYLG010000058.1:0-6773 GCA_964648565.1 uncultured Thermoplasmatales archaeon | reverse complement strand
TCACTAGATCCATCAGTAAATTGAACCGTATCCTGCGTAGTTGGATTACTTGGCGCATAAGTAAAATCTGCTGTTGGAGGATCATTAATTTCAAATGTATAAACTGCAGATTCAACCGTGTTAGCGTTAATATCAGTTGCATAAATATGATATTCGTGTATTCCATATTGAGAATATGTTTGACTATATGAGTAACTACCTGAGCCACTCATCAAATTACTCGTGGTAGTATCATCAGGATAAGTAACATTGGCATAAACTTGGTCAACACCTTCATTATCCGTAACATCACAAGTAATCTCAACAGAGCCACCTGTTGTTTGAATTGGTGGTTGTGCATCAACGTTAGTAATTGTTGGTGGTGTGATGTCGAGTTCTGTTGTTATTAGAATGTCATCAAGGTTTTCAACGTAAAGACCACTTGTTGTACACTTAAAAAGAACGGTTTGACTTTCAGAAAAAGAACTTAAATCTACGATAGCTTGTTGATATACTGTGTTAGTAAATGATTCAGACCAAACAACGGTTGAATCAACCAAAACTTCCATCGACATTTCATTCGAACTAGTTTCAGCAGCATACCAAAAACTTAGTTCCGTGTTTTCACCAAACGTTAAGACCGGTGTTTCTATTATTGTACCTGCCGCTGAAGCAGAAATCCAGTTTGATCCAGAATGTGGAGATCCATACCAATTAAGAATCCAACCGGTATTTGTCCAATCACTGGGTATTCCATCTTCAAATCCTTCATCGATTAACGTTACCAAATCTCTTGTGTTGCCAGCATCTTCTTTTGTATCAGCAGAAATTGTTGGAAAAAAAGCTACCAATACAAACATACCTATTACAATATAGGATAATATTTTTGTTTTCCGTGTATTCATATTTTTTGTCCCCACGTTATTGTTCTCATATGTTTTTGAAAACATAAAAGTCATTTGTTTCGACTTATTAATTTTCATAAGCCAGCATAGTATAAAAATATTGTTGTTCAACAAAAAAAGAAAAAAAAGAGAGATGGGTTCTAATGAACCCTATTTTGCTTAATATCCATAGGTTTTGAATACAAATTCATACATTGTTGGGAGATCTCTCCAGAGGTCTCCACCATCTCGAGTAAACCAAAAGCTTCCGTCTGGATACTGATCACCAAAGGCATAACCCCACTCGTAACCAAAACTAGTAGTTACACCACTTGGTGCTGGTGGACACACAATAAAGTAATCTGTTCCACTACTAACTGTAACATCTGCAAAATCAACTTCTAACCATGTCCAACTTGATGGTACATCACCAGCTGCAAACACTACTGTATCAAGAAGGATTCCTTCAGGATCGTTTTCTCGAAGTTCAACAGTGAGATCAAAATCAGGTGAACCAAATGCACGAGTGTATATTTCAGCTTTTGAAATTGTAGTCAATGTAGGTGTAAAATTTTGTGCTCCAGACCAATCACCATCTACGGCATGCCGTATTGGAAAACCTCTATCAAAAATATCTTGACTGATATCCACTACCTCATTAACATCTGTGAAAGTCATCTCAACAATAATTGGATCAGATTCATTTCCATCAATTCCTGTAACGGTACCGTTGTAATGATATGTCCCTAAGGGATAATCTCCATTGACTCTAAGAGGTTGATCTCCTTGACCAATTTGATATTGTAATCCATCAACAAGCATAAAATTCTGTCCGGAACTAACTTTCAAATAAAATATAGGAGATGAACCATTAATAATGTCCCACATGTATGGTTCCCATGATCCGCTGCATCCTTCGTAAACACCTTTGTTTGCCCAATATGTAAAGTTTTGTTCACTGGGATTTACATAAAAACTATAATAACCTGTTTCTAAATCCATATTTGTTGTAACTGTATCGGTATCGAGATAATAGTAGTTAATACTTGAATTTAAAGCTAAAGAAAAACCGTTTTCTAAATCTCCTGATACATCATACCATGTTGGGTCAAAGGTATTATTGTAATCTAAAGTTAATTCTGTTATCTCCGGTAATTCTGGACCATCTGGGAAAATATCCCATAACCTTAATCCTAAATCATAACCATTTTGACCGCGAGATCCGTCAGAAATTTTTGAGGGTATTTCATTAAAAGATTCTGGAACTCGTTGATATGATACATTATCAGCAGCGTATGAATTCATCCATAAAAACCATGTTCCAGATCCATTATCTGCATCAATCTGTGCTGAAACCCAACCATCTTCTAAATCAACAGATTCGTTGAGGTCAATCTCAAAATCATACAAACTATATTGACCATCCCAGACAGAGGTATTAAATGTAACATTCGCAGTAACATACTGTTCTGATACTGGATTGTCCCAATCAGGTTCGTTTAAAACATTTCCAATACTTCCAGGAGTTTCATCATCAACACCTTCTTCAGCAAGTATAGTTCCACTTGGATCTTCTATGTAATAATAATTCTCACCAGGATATCCATCTGGAACGTAAACAGTAGTAATGTACTCTCCTGCATTTGCAGTGAAATCATGACATTCTGGACCAGTTCCGCTATCTAGTGTGATTTCTTCAAGAACCAGGCCTCCATCAACAAAGACAGATACCACACCACCGTTCCATCCATCGCCATAACTATCTTCTAAACAGAGTTGATAGGTTCCCGTGGTTGTTGCTTCAATACCTGGATCGGCTCCATTATCTTCATAAAACCGAACAATGAACGGTTCTGTAGAATCTGGGGTTTGTTCAATCCATTCTTCAAGATCCCCATCATAAATCAATGTTAACCCATATAGTGCAATATGGTCAACAGAATTTGTTAGATTGTAAAAATTATCTGCTGCTTCATAATCAACGTCATTATCTGTATCAATTGCACTTGTTACCGAGCTGCCTCCATCATACCATTCTTGTTCATATAGTAGTGTTCCTTCTGCATTTACAAAACTTGCAGCGCCTAAAAAAAGAAATGCGACTGCTGCAAATATGACCAGCCTTTTACTAAGTATATTTGTTTTCATGTTTTTGCCTCCACAAAGTATATTCTCTCCGCTAAACACTGTAGGTAACTATATTTAGCCCGCAGATTTTTAACAGATTTATCTTGTTACGTAAATTATGTGTAAAGATATTAAGATTATATTATATAAAATGTTTGGATAATTAACCTTCTTTAACAATAATACTTAAAAAAATTTCTTTTTTATTTTTTGAAGATTTTGAACAAAATCATACAATACAAAAATTAATATAATTGAAAAAGTATTATTTAATAAAGTGGGACAAATGAAAAAAATATTCATCATTTTATTATGTTTAGGCATGTTGTTAACCTCCTCACCATTTGTTTTTTCAGAAGAGACTCAATCTGAACAAATATCTTTTATTCTTAACTATTCATCACCAATTATCAAACAAAGTGTTAATGAAAACGAAATTGAAATTCTTCAGAAAGATTGCGAATCTTCCTTTGTAAAATCAGGATATTATATCATTCCAATGGATACTCAAACTTTTCATTTTCCAAAAGGGACAACTATCAAAAATATTGAAGTAATCCCCACAAAAACATCAACACTAAAAACAGAGGAAACACCACCGATTTGTCCACAACCAATACCCCTTAATATGCAGTTTAAAGTAACAGAAAAACGTATCACTGATGAACCAAAAACAATTGATACTTGGCATAATTACAGAGTAGGTACCGGTATTGAACAAGGAGAACGGCAAGTCATTTTAACGATTGACATATATCCAAATCAATTTAACCCAAAGGAAAATAGTATTACCATAGCTGATGAACTAAGAGTGATTGTAGATTACACTCCGGTTTCACAAACAGCATCTAATGATAATTATGATTTGTTAGTTATATCCCCTACTGATTATTCCCCAACTCTTGAACCATTAGTTAATCACAAAAACGAAAATGGTGTTTTAACAAAATTAGTGAATTTAGAAGAAATATATGATGGAACATATTTTTTTGTAAAAGGACGTGACAATCAAGAAAAAATCAAATATTTTATTAAAAACGCAATTGAATCCTGGGAGATAGAATCAGTTTTGCTTATTGGTGGCGCTGAAAAAATGCCGGTGAGAAAAACGCATGTTCAAGTATCAACAAGTGATCGGGAAACTTTTGTTAGCGATTTATATTATGCAGATATTTACAATAAAACCGACGGATTTTCTTCTTGGGACACTAATAATAATGATATTTTTGCAGAATACAATTGGGATGGTGAAACCGATGAAATGGATCTTTATCCTGACGTATATCTTGGCCGACTAGCATGTACCGATCAAACGGAATTGATTACTTCTATAAACAAAATTATATCTTATGAAAATAATGAAGTTTACAAAGAAGAATGGTTTTCAGACTTAATTGTTATCGGCGGTGATTCTTTTCCAGGTGATGATAATCAAGTGTTAGAAGGTGAATATGTTAACAATGAAGTTATGGATATCATGGGAGGATTTATTTCCACAAAACTATGGGCTTCAAACGGAGTTTTAGGTGGCACAAATCCAAGTGGTGTGTCATCTATTTCAAATCGAATAAATGAAGGAGCTGGATTCATTGATTTCTCAGGACATGGGAACACCAACGTATGGGCAACTCATCCTCATGAAAAAAGTAGTGTATGGCTTCCAACCCCATTTGGAGGATATTTGAGCTCACATATTAATCGACTAGAAAATTCTGATAAACTTTCCATCGTGGTCACTGGAGCTTGTAGTGTTGGAAAATTCAATAAAGATGAGGATTGTTTTTCATGGTCTTTTGTTTCTAGCGAAGATGGAGGTGCGGTTGCATCACTTGGATCAACAGGTCTTGGCTATGCATATCTTGGAGAATACGTCACCTATGGTTTAGTTGAAAAGATGGCGGTGGATATGTTTCGAGCGTACACTAATGAAGTTACAACGTTTGGTGAAATGTGGTCATATGGTCTTTCTCGAAATATCAAAGGTAGAATGGATGCAACGGAGCATAAAACCGTAATGGAATGGCAAGCATTTGGTGATCCAACGTTAACGATTGCTACTGATTCGGAAAAACCAAATGAACCAACAGTAACTGGACCTGCTTCTGGAAGAGCTGAGCGAGAATATACTTATGAGGCAACCTGTACTAGCCCTGAAAGTTCAGAATTATATTACGTATTTAGCTGGGGTGATGATACCTATTCAGATTGGTTAGGACCTTACTCGAGTGGTGAAACCGTTACTGATACTCATACCTGGGAAGAACAGGCGGAATATGAAATTAAAGTTGCAGTAAGAGACGAAAATGGTAAACATAGTGATTGGTCAGATCCACTTCCTGTTTCAATGCCTTTACAGCATAAACCTGATTTCCCATTACTCAATCGGATTATCAATTGGTTGAACGAGTACTTTGGTACTCACAATTTTTTACTTAATCAAATCATCCTCAATTAAAAAACCTATTTTTATTTATTTTTTGAATACATACGTTTAAATAATACTTTTAGAAACATTTATATAACTAGGAATCATATAAATTTATTGTGTACCCTAGGGGGCAACAGAAACTATGAAAAAGACAATAACATTGCTTATAGTAGGGCTATTATTTATAAGTGGCTTAGGAGCAGCTACGTTTACTAAAACGACAACGACGGACCAACTTCAGATTGAAACTACATCATTATCTATTTCTGAACCCGTAATCACTGAAAAAGAAGAATTTGTTTCAGTAGAGTTAGAACAGGCAACATCTTATTTGATGGATACGGGAAAACCAATGCTTCCAATCATTGGAAAAACATTTGTGTATCCAGCTGGAACAACATTAGGCGATATTACGGTTAATTTTGAAAAAGAAACAATTGAATTGGAGAAAAAGATCACTCCTGCACCTCAAAAATTACCGTTGAATCCAGATTTGGCTGAACAGATGTATGTAGAAAATCCATTTGATGCAACAGTATATGATTCCTCAGATCTTTATCCATCTGAAAGTTACGATATCAACACCGGTGCTGGTCGTTATAATGGCGAACACGTCTTATTTGTTACGGTAAACACGTACGCACAATATGCACCATCTGAAGATGTATTATACGTGCCATCGGAAATCTCAATTGATGTATCCTTTGATACACCCGCATCACCATTATTTGCAGCAGATGAATACGATTTATTAATCATTACCAATGAACTGTTCACATCAGATATGCAAAGATTAGTGGATCATAAGAATAGTATTGGTATCAGAACTGTAATGGAAACCGTCCAAGATATTTATCCCGCATATAATGGTCGAGATGATCCTGAAGACATTAAGCTGCGTATTAAAGACGCCATTGAAGAATGGGGCATTAAATACGTTCTTATTGCTGGAGGCCGTAAAGGACAAACACATGACTGGTATGTTCCATCAAGAACAGTGAATAATGATGATGGCTGGGAAGCAGGATATGAAAGTGATCTTTATTATTCAGATATTTATAAGACGGTAGATGATGACGATTATGTTTTTGAAGACTGGGATTCAAATGGGAACGGTATTTTTGCAGAATGGTCTAATTTCGTATCCAGAAAAGATGAAATGGATTATTTCCCAGATGTATCCGTCGGACGATTACCCATAAGATATACTTCTGAAGCAGCAGTTGTCGTTGATAAAATAATTGACTATGAAACCAATGCTGATGATTCCTGGTTTAAAAATGGCGTTGTAGTTTCAGGCGATACATTTCCACCAAGTCGTGGTGGATCACCAGGCTGGTGGGAAGGAGAAATAG
>CAZYLG010000057.1:0-13147 GCA_964648565.1 uncultured Thermoplasmatales archaeon | reverse complement strand
TGGCTTGAATGGTAACCAAGCATGAATCTACAAAAACAAAAAAGAATAAAAGAAATACTTTCAAAAAAAACCATAGGGATTGCTGGAGCTGGTGGTCTTGGATCAAATGTAGCAGTATCCCTTGCCCGGTCAGGTATTGGAAAGATTATCATTGTTGATTTTGATAGTGTTGAAAAGAGCAATCTTAACCGGCAATACTATTTTTTAGATCAGATTGGTATGAGAAAAGTAGATGCGTTAAAAGAAACCATTTTTCGAATAAATCCACAGGTCATCATTGAAACAATCCAATTGAAACTAAGACCCGGCGAAATGTATAAACCATTTACCACAGCTGATATTATCATCGAAGCATTAGATGATGCGAAAACAAAAAAATTATTTATTGAAGAAATCACAGAAAAACTCCCTGAAACTCCACTTGTTGCAGCATCAGGAGTTGCAGGATATGGACAGAGTGAGCGAATAACAACTACGCATCTTGGTAACTTACATGTTTGTTATGATGAACAAGCCAAATCGAGTGAAGAGGAAGTCCTTCTTTCTCCAAAAGTGTGTTTAATGGCAAACTGGCAAGCAAACCTTGTTTTAGAACTCTTACTCGGTGATAAACAATGAGCATTACCGTTAATGGGAAAACGATTGAATACGTTAAACAAGAAACTGTTTCTGATCTTTTAAAACGAATGCATTATACGTTTCCACTTATTATTGTAAAAATCAATGGGAAACTTATAAAAAAGGATGCATATAAAACAACAGTTATCCCTGATGATTCAGAGGTAAACGTAATACATCTGATCAGCGGAGGATAAACCAAAAACGATGCTAGTACATTTTTACTATATTTACTATGTGTTTCAAACCAAAAATTGGAAGGGGTAACAAATACTTTATACTCCCTATTAATGGATGTTTTCCCTGAGGGCATATGAATTTTGAAAACGCGTTAAAACAGGTTCAAAAAGAGTGTAACATAAAAAAAGTGAACCCGGGTGTTTTTACAGGATCTTGGAGTCAAACAGAAAACAAAGAAAAGTTAGATAGTTTTTCTCCAATAAATGGAAAAAAACTTGGTTCAATTATATTAGCAACAAAAAAAGAGTACAAACAAGTAATCGAAGCATCTGAATCTGCTTTTGAAGAATGGAGCAAAATTCCGGGTCCAAAACGTGGAGAAATCATCAAAGAAATCTCTGATGAACTCTTAAAATACAAAGAATCACTTGGTCTTCTTGTTTCACTTGAAGCAGGAAAAACCATTTCTGAAGGACAAGGCGAAATTCAAGAAATGATTGACATTGGTTATTTTGCAACTGGTTTATCCCGGCAAATTTATGGAAATACTATATCTAGTGAACGAAAACATCATCGAATGTATGAACAATACAAGCCACTAGGACCCATAGGAATTATTACCTCATTTAATTTCCCAAGTGCTGTTTGGGCATGGAATTCATTTATCGCTGCCGTTGTTGGAGATGTCACAGTGTGGAAACCATCAAGTAAAGCACCACTCACTGCAGTTGCTACGATTAATATTGTTAATAAAGTCCTAAAGAGAAATAATCTTCAACCAATCTTTTTCCTCATTGTTGGGAGAGGACATGATATTGGAGATGATTTTCTAAATGAAAAACACTTTCCATTAATTTCATTTACCGGATCTGTAAAAACTGGTAGGAAAGTTGGAGAAATTGTTGGTAAAAGACTAGGAAAAACACTTCTAGAACTAGGTGGAAACAATGCAGCAATTGTCACGGAAAACTGTAATATTAACAATGCAGTAAAAGGAGTGGCATTTGGTGCACTGGCTACAGCTGGACAACGATGTACATCTACTCGTAGACTGATTTTACATGAAAATATTTATGATACATTTCTACAGAAAATGATTAAAGCATACCAATCAGCAAGTATTGGTAATCCACTTAATCCCAACACGCTTATCGGGCCACTTATCGATCAACAATCAGTTAATAATTATCTTAACGCAATTAAAACCGCGCAAGAACAAGGCGGAAAACTACTCACGGGTGGAAACGTAAAAGAAACCAAGGATTTAAAAAATGGTTTTTATGTTGAACCAACGATTATCGAAGCAACACCAGATATGGACATTGTTAAAGAAGAAACGTTTGCACCAATCCTTTACGTCATGAAATACAAAACAATCGAGGAAGCATTAAAGATTCATAATAATGTTCCACAAGGTCTTTCCTCAGCAATCTTTACTAATGATATCGGAGAAGAAGAATATTTCTTATCTGAAAAAGGTTCAGATTGCGGTATTGCAAATGTGAACACCAGTACAGCTGGTGCTGAAATCGGTGGTGCTTTTGGTGGTGAGAAAGACACTGGTGGCGGTCGAGAAAGCGGAAGTGATGCTTGGAAGATTTATGCACATAGACAGACTGTTACCGTGAATTATGGAAAAGATGTTCCACTCGCCCAAGGAGTACAATTTGACATAGGGGAGGAGTGAAAAAAGATGATATGGAATATTGAAAAACCAGAGAACAACATGGATAAGATTCTAACCTATGAAAAAGGATCAGAAGACAGAAAAAAGCTTGAACAAGAAATTAAAAAAATCAAAGAGGAACCAATTGAAATACCATTAATCATCAATGGGGAGGAAGTTCATACTGATAATGTGATGGAGATTCATTGTCCCCATGATCATAATCTAGTTCTTGCAAAAGCACATTTAGCAGGTGAAGAAGAATTAAAACAAGCAATTGATGCAGCACTTAACGCTCATCAACAATGGGCAAATGTAAACTGGTATCATCGCCTTGGCATCTTTAAAAATGCAGCAGCACTTCTTGAAGGACCAAAACGATTTCGCAATATCGCAGCTATTATGATGAATCAATCAAAAAACACACATGAAGCTGAAATTGATCTAGCAGAACTTGTTGATTTTTGGAATTTCAATGCCTATTTTACCAAACAAATCTATGAAGGACAACCAAATCAATATCCTGGTGAGGTCAACCGATTAGACTGGCGGCCACTGGAAGGATTTATTCTTGCCGTGGCACCATTTAATTTTTATTCCATAGGTGGAAATTTGCCAACTGCTCCAGCAATGGTTGGAAATACCACGCTTTGGAAACCAGCACGATCTGTAACCTTTGCTAATTATGAAATCATGAAAGTCCTTGAACAAGCAGGGCTTCCAAAAGGAGTTATTAATTTTGTTCCATTTTCAAGTAAACACGCTGATATAGTCTTAAAACACCCGTCCTTTGCAGGGCTTCATTTCACCGGTAGCTACCAAACATTGACCACCATTTGGAAGACCATCGGCCAAAATGTGACCAACTATCGTAATTTCCCACGAATCGTTGGTGAAACCGGTGGAAAAGACTTTATTTTCATGCATCACACTGCTGATGTTGAAAAAACCGCGGATCAAATCATTCATGGTGCTTTTGGATATCAAGGACAGAAATGTTCTGCGGCATCTCGAGCGTATATTCCACAAAGCAAATGGGAACACGTAAAAAATATCATTGTTGAAAAAGCAAACGAGTTAACACAGGGTCCTGTTGAAAATTTTGATAATTTCCTTGGTGCAGTCATCGATGAAGGTGCATTCAAAAAGATCGCAGGTTACATTGATAAAGCAAAATCATCAAATGATTATACAATTCTATCTGGTGGAGCGTATGATAAAAGCAAAGGATGGTTCATTGAACCAACCATTGTGCAAACCACAAATCCAACAGGTAAACTGATGACTGAAGAAATCTTTGGACCAGTTATCACTATTTACATATATGCTGATGATCAATTTGAAGAAACCCTTAAACTCTGTGATGAATCAACACCATACGGCTTAACTGGATCAATTATGGCAAATGACCGCTATGCTATTGTAAAAGCAGAAAACATGCTTCGATATACTGCGGGTAACTTTTACATAAATGACAACCCAACAGGAGCAGTTGTATCTCGACAACCATTTGGTGGCGCACGAAATTCAGGAACTAACGATAAAGCTGGATCCTACATCAATTTACTTCGCTGGTTATCACCTAGAAACATTAAGGAAACACAAGTACTTCCAACTGATTGGGATTGAAAAAAAATCCCTCTCTATTTTTTATTTTTCTACCAAGGTTTCATTACACTTTGTAATTCTTCAAGTTCCTCTTCTTCAATATCAATAACATTAGTTTCAACTCTGAAAAAATGCTCTGATCGAACTGGAAAATAGATACTTAAAAACAAGAGTGTAATCCCAATGAGAATGCAAGAAATCGTAGGAACGAATCCACTGGCAAAAAAATACAATAGAATCCCAGTAATCAGAATGCTAAGCATACTTGCAAAAAGCGCTATGATAAGATATTGTTGATTAATTTTTACGCATACATTCACATCAATAGGTTTATCCTCATCCAAATTCATACCCAACCACAATAAACTAACAACACGTATTGTTTTTTATAATTTATTGTTTAAAATTTTTTAAGGATTAAAAAAAGAATATGATTAGAAAGTAGAGGCAACAAGTGATAAAAATGAAAACATTACCGCGTAAATAAAATAGGTGGCATACATCACAGCCCAAGCAGAGGTGTTTTCAAAAAACCGGCTTGGTTTTTGTTGACTTACCAATAATCTGAAAATGTAAAATCCAGGTATTGCTAAAAACGTTAGCGCCCAATATTCTACTTGTAATAATCCAGCATCAATTGCTGCAGGAATAAGTAAAAATGGGAAGAACAAAAAAGGAAAACTAATCACTGCTGCTTTTTTTACGCCAAAGGTGTTTACTAATGTGTGCGTCCCTGTTTTTTTATCAGCAGAACTATCAGTGATATCCTTAGTAATCGATCCACCAAACAAAAACAAAGCAGCAATTCCCGCAATAATTAAGGCCTCTGGTTGAAACACAGATCCAAACACAGCCCACGAGGCAAGAATGCCCAAAAAGCCTCGTGGAATAGCAATCCAGAGTTGATTAAAAAATAATTTGTCTTTCATCCGAGGAAATAATGAATAGGTAACCGTGAACAAAGAGATAGCAAGAATCAATATTAAAAAATTAAGATGAATAAAACTAGCAAGACCTATAGATACGGCATAAAGAGCAACTGCAACGATTTTACCTTGTTTTACAGATAGAATGCCACAAGGGATTGGTCGATATGGTTTACATATTGAATCCGTACGGTAATCAGTTGCTTGATTTAATGCATTTGACGCACCATTTAATAATGCTAATGAAAGGCTACCTGGAAGAATCATAGAGAACAAAACAGTAAAGAGTTGTTGACTTGTTTGTTGATAAAAGAAACTAGCAATCATAATACTTATTGAAACAATCAATGGGGCAACTAAGGTGAACGGGCGGATAAGAGAAAAAAAAGCATAAATTTGATCAATGATATGGCCACTTGTTTTCATCTACCTCACAAGTACCATGTTTGCCTTCACACTATTTATAAGCATTATTTGACAGTTGTTATCAAAAGAATACCTCATTTTTTCGATGATGCAGTATTTTTTTGTATGAAAAGCGTATATTACATATTAATTAGGAAGATACTATGGAAACATTTAGAGGATTTATCGCCGTTGAAGTACCTGTTACAGATGAACTCATTCAGTTCCAACAAGATATTAGAGAAACTGAGGCAAATGTGAAACTTGTGGAACCAGAAAATATTCATATTACCCTAAAATTCTTGGGTGACACCCCAGTTACTCAAATTGATGCGATTGAATCAATGATGAACGATGCCGTTGCATCATCTCAAAAACATTCGATAACCCTTGAAGGCACTGGTGTTTTTCCAAATGAAAACTATATCAAAGTGATTTGGATTGGAATAAAAGGAGCTGAGAAGATCTCTGAAATTGCTGATACACTTAACCAAAGATGTACCCAGATTGGCGTGAAAAAAGATAAAAGAGGATTTTCTGCTCATCTTACAATTGGTCGCATGAAAAGTGCTCGAGGAAAAGAAAAAATCATAGAAGTTCTTAGAAAATATGAAGATACTTTGTTTGCTGAAATTCCAGTAGGTGAAATTCATCTTAAAAAAAGTACGTTGACTCCAAAAGGACCAATCTATGAAAGCCTTTCAACAATTCCACTACACGTTTAAAAGGAGCGGATTATTGCGTTTGAATGGTTACTAGTATTGGCACTATCGCAACTTCTGCTTTTTTTGATCTTTACTCTTTTTATTCTTCCTAAAAACTATCTTAAACAACCACTACAACAAACCATTTTCAATGCATATTACTTACGATTCCCACTACTGCTAATAATCGGGGTTGTCATCTTTCATCTTATCGAAGTAAACATTTTAGATCCGATTACATCAGCATTTATGAATCCTGGATTCACAGCAGTTCTCACCTCTATAGAATATGATATCGTAGCTGGATTTTCGTCATTATGGACCCCTGCTAGCATTCTTTTCTTCGTATTCATCTACATCATTCTTTACCCATTCACCCTTTGGTACACACCACTATATTCTATCATCACCAATCAAAAACAAGCATTACAAACCTTAGCGTTCTCCCTTTTCTTTCTTTATCTCATTGCTCTTCCATTCTACTTATTCTTCCCAGTCACAAACGTGTACACTCATTATAATCTTCCATCCGCATTAAACACGGTTATTCCTCAAATTGAAACATTTTTTTATACTACTACAACCCAAAACAATTGCTTTCCTTCATTACATACCGCAATGAGCATTATCATCACAAGGACTATTTTCATCACAGAAAACAAACGATTTCAATACCTCGGAGTATTTATGATGGTAACCGTTATTATATCTGTGCTGTATTTATCCATTCATTGGATTCTCGATGTCATTGGGGGAATTATTGTTGCCCTACTCGCATTATATTTATCTAAAAAAACGATTAACTTAAACTGGATGACCCATCATGAATCAAGCTAATATCATCGAACAACAAGTACTAAAAAAGATTACTCCCGATCAAAAAGACAGATTACTATTAAAAGAAACTATTTCAGCACTCATCAAAAAAGTAAATGAACAACTTATCCAACATAAGCAAAAAGCATCCATTGAACTAGTGGGAAGCACAGCTAAAGATACCTATTTGAAACATAATCTTGACATTGATCTTTTCATTGTTTTTCCATCTGTAGAATCTGAAGAAAAAATTGCCCAAATAACCCTTCAAATCGGAAGAAAAATACTTGAGGATACCGAAGAATGTTATGCAGAACACCCATATATTCGAGGTAATTTTCTTAATTACAAAGTTGAACTAGTCCCGTGTTACCAAATTACTGATGCTTCAGAAAAAATTTCAGCTGTAGACCGAACACCACTACATACCCGATACGTAAAACAACATTTGAGTGAAAAACAAAAACAAGATGTACGATTACTGAAACAATTTCTCACGGGTATCGGTTGTTATGGTGCTGAAGCTGAAATCCAAGGATTCTCCGGATATCTTTGTGAACTGCTTATCATAAAATATGATAGTTTTCATAATCTTTTACGTCATGTTAAAAAATGGAAAAAAGGCATAAAAATCACATTAACCAATCATCCAATACCTAAGTTTGAAGATCCATTGGTTTTCATTGATCCCGTTGACCGAGACAGAAATGTTGGTGCAGCAGTTGTACTTCAAACCTTTCATCGATTCATCATGGCAAGTAAGGATTATTTACATCAACCAAAAGAAACATTCTTCTTTCCCAAACAAACAAAACCATGGTCACTACACCAGATTGAAAAAACATTAAACAAGCAACAAGCAACGTATATCGGCATTAAATTTGAAAAACCAAAAATTATCAAAGAAAATCTGTATCCTCAAATTCGTAAAGCATGCACGGCTATAAAAAAACAAAGTACAGAAAAAGAATTCAGCATTCATGATATACGGTTTCATGTTGAAAACACGTCAAGCCTTATTTATATCATCATTAAAACAAGTGAAAAACCACTCTCAGAAACCTTTACCCACAAAGGACCACCAATAAAACTTAAAAAGAACACCAAAGAATTCATCGATAAATGGAAGGATCATCCTGCAACAGTAAAACCACCATTTCAAGAAAACGGAAGAATTTATGTAACCGTTAAAAGAGAATATCGGTATCTTAAAAACTATTTAAAAGATAATCTATCATTGTTCAGTCTCGGTAAACACCTAGACGCCATCGTTGATAACAAGTATGAAGTATTATCATTAAACGAGCTAATCAAACCAGAACTGCAACTGTTTTGGACATACTATTTAGAAGATAAAAAACCATGGGAACGAGAATAAAAAAAAAATTAGAACACTACAATTGGGGGAAATACCGTTTTAAAAAAGAAAACATCCTACAAAACCATTGGTATTTACACTAAAGATTTTAGATTATATCATGATTTAGTTCAAGGATTAAAAAAAAGAAATATTTCCTATGTTTCCTTAACTTCACTTCAACACATCCCTAATCGAATCGGTGTGATACTTACCTCTCATGCCTCAGTTCATGATGTAAACACGCCCAAAGTAGTAGCTGCAGATGCCTACGACACAATCGATCATGCCATCGATAAAGCACTTCATTTACTCATAGGAAAAGAACTCTATCACACAATACATATTGGTATTGATCCTGGTGAAAAACCTGGTATTGCTCTTGTTGGCGATGACATACTCATTTTAAAAACACAAGTGAAAACACCAGAAAACGTAGTAAAAAACGTAAAACGATTCATTAAAGAATATCCGGCTCATGAATATTTCATTAGAATCGGACATGGATCCCTTCTGATCAGAAACCGAATCATCAACTCACTTATCCCCCTGCAAATACCAATTGAAATCGTTGATGAAAGTAAAACTACTTCTTCATTACAAACACAACGAGCACATCGAGACAGAGAGGCCGCAGCAGCAATCGCTATGATCAGCGGAGGACGCGTACAACGAAAACTTCCCCTGAAACCAACACGGGGTGCTATTCGAAACATTCAAGAGAAAAGCCGTCAGATGACCAACGGTCAATTTTCCATTACTCAAAAACAAGCTAAAAAGGTGTTAGAAGGAAAAATAAGTTTGAATGAAGCTATCAACAAAGAAAAAAGAAGTAAATAAACCCAAATGTTTATGAGTTGCTGGTATATGCCTGTTGGGTAACAGTGATGAGTGTCAAAAAAGCATTAATAAGTGTTTCAGATAAAACAGGTTTAGAAACATTAGCAGAAACATTATCCTCACTAAATATAGAAATCATCTCAACAGGGGGAACTGCTTCATTTTTAGAAGAACACCATATTTCTCACATACCAATTTCCTCAGTAACTGGTTTTCCGGAAATGTTGAATGGTCGAGTGAAAACACTACACCCTCGCATTCACGCAGGTATTCTTGCCCAACGATCAAAAACAAATCATATGCAAACCCTTCAAGAACACGAAATCTCACCAGTCGACATGGTGATTTGTAATTTATATCCTTTTGAAAAAACCATCAAAAAACCAACTGTTTCCTTTGCTGAGGTCATTGAAAACATTGACATTGGTGGACCTACGTTGATCCGGTCAGCAGCAAAAAATTACAAAGATGTTATCATCGTCACCTCCCCAAATCAATACAAAACCGTCTCTGAACAATTACAAAAGAACAATGATCTCTCATTAGAAGATCGTGAACAACTCGCACTTGATGCATTTTCTCATACCGCTCAATACGATGCCATAATTTCCAACTATCTTCGAAGCCGTTGGACCGATGAAGTTCTCCCAGAAAATAATACCCTTGCTTTACGAAAAAAACAAGATATGCGCTACGGAGAAAATCCTCATTTACAAGGAGGTTTTTATCAGCAATTACCTGAGACAACAGAACCCTGCATTACAACTGCTACTAAACTTCAAGGAAAAGCATTATCATATAATAACATTTTAGATAGCAATGGTGCCATTGAAGCCATTAAAGAATTCGCTGAACCGACGTGTGTGATCATTAAACATGCCACCCCCTGTGGTATTGCAAGTGCTAAGTCATTACTTCAAGCATGGAAAGATGCATTTTCCACAGATACCTATTCTCCATTTGGTGGTATTGTTGCCTTTAACCGAAAAGTTGGAAAAGACGTTGCCAAGGAACTTGGAAAACTTTTCTTAGAAGTGGTTATAGCACCTGCATACACCAAAGAAGCAAAAGATCTTTTTTCAAAGAAGAAAAACTTACGTATCCTTTCCTTACCCGGAATTGAGGAAAAAATTGATCGGAAAGGAATGGTGTTTCGAAGTGTTGTTGGCGGCTTCCTCTCTCAAGAACGAGATGTTAACATGACTCCGCAGGATCAATGGAAAATTGTTACTGATAAAAAACCAACAAAAAAACAACTAACTTCTATGGAATTTGCAGTTAAATGTGTAAAACATGTCAAATCAAACTCGGTTGTATTTGTAAAAGATACCCAAACAGTGGGTATTGGTGGTGGACAAACCGCTCGTGTTGATGCAACATGGATTGCAACGCATAAAGGAAAAGAACATATTAAAGATTCAATTCTAGCTAGTGATGCATTTTTCCCATTCCGAGACGCCGTTGATCTAGCAGCTGAATCCGGAGTTAAAGCTATTATTCAACCCGGTGGTAGCATCCGAGATGAAGAAGTGATTGCTGCAGCAAACGAAAAAGGTATAGCAATGGTCTTTACTGGGCAACGGTATTTTAGGCATTAAAAAAAGATATTCTCATCTTTTCTAAATCCAGAGGAAAAATCATAAGAAGCCTAATGGCTTTTCAGGAAGTATTATGAATTTTCAATGTACATCAACAGATGGTCCAGGTCAAACAGGTTTTCTTCAAATAAAAAATAAAAAAGTAAAAACTCCAGGGTTTTTATTTCCCGTAGAAGAACAATACGCCCCTCCCTCTTTCGCGGAATGTTTCATTTCTTCATCATCAATTAAAAACAAATATTCACCAACGATAACTGTTGGGAAAAGCATTTTTTTTAATCAAAATCGATCAGATCAGAAAGTAGATATAACCAATCATATCATCATTGCAGATGCACTCCCCGAATCAGTGAAAACATATCTACAACAATTTGACCAACAACAGAACAAAAACATTATTGTGCTCTCAAGTGAAACTAATATTGTTAGCAACGAAATCAAATCGAATGAATCTGCTCTTTTTATCATATCAAACGCAACACATTTATTTAATAATCCAAAGAAATTTTGTACTTTCATTGTATCATTAAGAGAGCAAATCAATTATGATGCACTTGTGTATACGCCGGCTATTGCAACACCTGCAACCTTAGGACTACTTGTATATCTGGGTTGTGATCTCTTTGATGTAACTAGTGCAATTCTTGCAGCTCGTCATCACCAATTCTTTCTTCCCCAAACAATAATTGAAACAAAAAAATTAGATGAAAATCCATGCCATTGCCCAGTGTGTTCACAAACAAAGAAACATCCATCTGATTTTTCATTTGATCAATTATTACAACATAATTATGTTATGTTACAACAAGAACTTGGAATTGTTCGAAATGCCATACGAAACAATCAACTCCGAGATCTCGTTGAACAACGAATTCGAGTATCACCTCAATTAGTTACCTTGTTAAGATACCTTGATAGATCACACTATGATTATGTTGAAAAACGAACGCCGGTATCTATGCCTGAATCATACGTGTTAAATGCAACCAGTCGAGAGGCAGATAATAGACCGGAGATCAAACGATTTCAAAAACGAGTGATCTTCAGATATCAAAAACCAAAAGAAAAAAAGATTTTATTACTCCTTCCCTGTTCTGCAAGAAAACCGTATTCTTTTTCAAAGAGTCATCAACGATTTCAACAGGCTCTTTCAAAAACAAAATCTCCGGGAGTCATCCATGAGGTCATTGTTACCTCCCCACTCGGAATAGTCCCTCGAGAATTAGAACTAACATATCCGGCTTCTTCTTACGATATCTCAGTTACGGGTGAATGGTATGAAGATGAAAAACTAATGATTCAACAGCAATTAACACGGTTTCTATCAAAAAATAACTATGATGCTATCGTATCTCATCTTCCAAAAACACTTGTTCAACCAATTAAAAACAATGAAAAACAATTGTATTTTAGCCTCATAGATGCTAAAGCGACATCAAAAAAATCATTACATTCCTTAACAACCATCCTTAATCAGATCCTTGAAACAAAACAATATGAATCAACACCTTCAAAAGCACATCAGAAAAAACAACAAGTTCATGAAATTGCATCATTTCAATTTGGAAGAACTCTTGCTGACTTGCTTCTCAAGAATTCTTTTGTAAAAGGAAAATATCCATACCTAAAGATTTTTGATGAAAACAATCAACAATTAGGAATGATTCCAGATAAACGAGGCCTCATTTCACTTACTGCGGAAGGAGGTAAAAAAATTTGTCATCTTTCCAAATACCAGGTTACCATCGATACAGGTTTCACAGTGAAAGGATCCATTCTTTCTCCAGGAGTTATTACAGCGGATGAATCAATCCGTCGGGGGGATGATGTGTTAGTCTATCAAGGTAATCACTATCTAGGAGTAGGGGTGGCGGTTATGAACGGAAGTGAAATGAAAAAACGATCATATGGGGAAGCAGTTAATATGCGACATAAAATCAAACAATGAACAAATGTGAGTTTAGCACTGTGGTTTCATTGGTTTATTAATACCACAATATGGACAAGAGAAAATAGAAATCTCATTCGAACGAGAGGAGCCCTCGGCCCATATATTTAGCCGTTCACCACATTGCGTACATAAAAAAGATACTTTTGGAGATTTCTCAGAAGGAATTTTATCTATGATCAATGGAGGTTGATCTGAAATCCGGCCAATAGATCCACAATATGGACAGGTTAACGTCAATGAATGGATCTCATTTTTTCGAGATTCTTTTACTGCAAACATCCCACCACAATCCCGGCACATAAAATGATACAATCCAGCTTGTAATGTTTTTTCAAATAATGCAACTGGATCAGATTGTTTTTGAGAACTTCGATACATAAAAAGAAATAAAACAAGGCTTAAAAAAACTAATACAATTGAAGCATCCCACATTCCGCACTTTTCTAAGAAAAACATTTCATTTTCTTAATTTCTTCAT
>CAZYLG010000056.1:0-13688 GCA_964648565.1 uncultured Thermoplasmatales archaeon | reverse complement strand
TTATGTGTATAATGGAACATATTATGAGAATATAATTGTGAATAAAACAATTGATTTGATTGGAGAAGATATGAACAATACGATTGTTGATGGCGCTGGTAGTGGTAGAGTAGTAAAAGTAACTGCTAGTTCAGTATATGTTACGGATTTTACAATACAAAATGGTTTTTATTCGGGTATCGTATTGTATTCCAGCGATAACACCATTACAGGTAATAACATCTCAAACAACAACTGGTATGGCATTCGTTTTTATTATTCCAGCAACAACACCATTACAGGCAATAACATCTCAAACAATATGGATGATGGCATCATTTTGCAATATTCCAGCAACAACACCATTACAGGCAATAACATCTCAAACAATGGGGATGGCATCTTTTTGCGGGAATCCATCGACAACACCATTACAGGTAATAACATCTCAAACAACAACAATGATGGTATCTGTTTGTATGATTCCAGCAGCAACAATATCACGAGGAACAATGCCTCAAACAACAACTATGGCATCTGTTTGAGTTATTCCAGCAGCAGCAACGCCATTTATCATAATAACTTTTTAAATAATTATCAAAATGCAAAGGATGAAGGCAATAACTTATGGGATAATGGCTACCCATCAGGTGGAAATTATTGGGATGATTACACTGGCACTGATGCAGATGGTGATGGAATAGGCGACAAACCATACAACATTTCAGGTGGTAACAATCAAGATATGTATCCATTGGGTTCTTTCCACCCAATAGCAAATTTCACGTATTCACCTAGTAACCCTATCATGCTTTCACGTGTTTATTTTACTGATACTTCAATTGATCCTGATGGGAATATCACATCATGGTTTTGGGATTTTGGTGAAGTTGATACAAGCACAGAACAACATCCAAGTAATATTTTTGTCAATGAAGGAAATTATATGGTTTGTTTAACCGTTACAGATAATGATGGTAAGAATCATACATATTGTCAGATCATCAATGTCAGTTCAGGTCTTGATGTGAATCAAACTCTATTTGACCGAGGTTTTCCAATCCGTCATGCGACTGATGGTGATTGGGCAGGTGCACAAAGTTTCACTCCTACCATTGATACGTTAACAAGAACAGAAATCCTACTTCGTAAGTTTGGTGCTCCTGAATTTAATTTAACTGTTGAATTACGAACTGATGACCTCCAAGGAACGTTGATTGATAGTAAAACATATACACCTGATCAAGTCAGTAGCAGTTGGGAAATGTTCGAAGTTAATTTTAATGATACAACGGTGCAAAATGATACTGAGTATTTCATTGTCTGCCCGCCTGCACCTAGCAGTGTAACAACATCTTTTGGTTATGAATGGGGCTATGCTTTCGGCGACCAATACGATGATGGATCGTTTTGGTTCACTCGTGATGGCGGAGGATTATGGAGAGATTTGCCAACGATGTATGAGTTTTGTTTCAAGACATATGGATATATCTAATTCATCTCTCATTTTTTCTTTAGAAGAAGAACCATAAGAATAAATCGTAAGAATTTTCTTAATGGTTTAACATCATATTGAAATGGTGAAGAATGCATCAGTATTGAGTTCATATGATTGTAGGCCAAGATTTTTTGCAAGTTTTACCAAAAAGTTGTTGATTGGTCCATCGTCAGGTAAGAAGAAATCCGGATCATCAATGATACCTTGTGAACTCGAACCAAGGATCAAAGTCATTCTTCTTGTTCCATATTGATACGGGTTAATGATCTTGTTTACTCCTTTGTTAATGATCCAATTGATCAATTTTTCAATGACGTTTTCCCCAGCTGTGGGATTGGTAAGCACATTTTCTGATGATACAGCCGCTCGTCGTATGAGAACGATATCATAATCTGATGGGAGTGAGGTATTGGTTATTGATATCCAGCCAACGTTCATATCGACTGTTATGTCGCATAAGAAATTTAGATGCATCATTTTAAAAATTAGTGAGAGTAATGGAAATCGCCACATTTTTTCTTCTGTTATTTCTTGATTGAGTATGTGATTTTGTTGGAAGATATGATGATTGTTTTTTTGATCTAGTAATTCATGTAATGTTGTGTTATTGTGAATTCCTAATGTGTGTATTTGCCTGAATTTTTGTTTTATGAGTTGTTCATATTCTTTTTTTATTTGATCTGAACTTATGGTGTTTAGTGATTGAAGGAATTTTTCTTTTATGGTTCCAATAGTAATGTTGGTTAATATAGTGTCTTTTTGAAGGGCAATTGGTTTTGATTCTTGTTTTTCAGTTGATGTTGCAGGGATTGATATTGAGCTTGAAACTAATAACGTTGTAATTAAAACTGTTATGAAGAATTTTTTCATTTTTTTTCCGCCCAAATTAATATATCAATTATATTAAATACTTTTATGGAATATAAATCTTTTTATTAGTTTATTAACAAAATTGTTTCACATATCCTGATCATATAGCAAACAAAAGTTTATTTATATCAGTGCAAGAAAAATAGTATATATCTTACAAAAAAATAGAGAAATTATTTTTAATAAATGAAACAGATAATCCAAAAGATTTTGATTGCTACCAACACGTATTAATACAAGTTATTGATAGGGAACCCTTAAGGGGATAGATTATGAGTCTTGTCGGTAAACGTCTTACTATTTTGAAAAGTGATATCTTCGATATCAACCGTCGGATCACTGCTCATGCAACGAGTAATGGGTGGGGAAGTACTCCTCATGCAACCTATCTGTATGAACCAGATATCACATCGTTTTTCGAGTATTATCAGAAAAAACGAACTAAACTTGAGGATGGACATCCGATCACGTTCACGGTTATTATGCTTAAAGCTATTGCGGAAGCATTGAAAGGTTCACCAAAGTTGAATGCTATTCTTCATTATAATTTTCGAACGAAAGTGGGAACTCATCATCATATCAAAGAGATCAGTATTACCATTCCTTTTTTATTACCGGATAAGCGGATGATCACTCCATCGATTCATGATGTTGGTGAAAAGTCTTTACGTCAGATCGCTGAGGGGTTAAGTGATATTAAACGGAGAGTGAAAAATACTGATATTGATGCGATGCAGTATGTTGTTGCTAAGCAAGAAATCATCGATCATCTTAAACATTTTAATCTGGGAGCGATCTGGCAGATCTTTCATACTAAGATTGGTAAGAACCGGATTCGGCTGAGTAGTAAGAGAATTAAGGATTATTTACGGATTCCAGATGAGGATAAGATCACTGCTAAGGATATTTTTGATACTAGTGTTTTAGTTTCGAATTTGGGAAGTGTTTTTCAGCATCAACGAGGTGGTATTACTTTGCTTGATCTGATCAGTCCTCAAGTGTTTGCTGTTGCGGTTAATGCGATTCAAGATCGGCCTGCGGTGTATAATGAATCCCATGAGCAAAAGATCGGCATCCGAAAGATTTTACCGTTGAGTCTAACCATTGATCATCGTGCATTGGATGGAGCGGATTTTATTCCATTTCAGGATCATCTTGACCGTATTTTTTCTAATCCATATGTTCTTGATGACTGGTAAAAAAAATTGTTTTTCTGCTTCATAAATCTTAGTTGTCTTTAACAAAAAAGAGAAAATGAAGAGGATTTGAATAAAGAGCTTGCATGAAAAAAAGATCTAAGGTTTTGTTTTAGAGTGATTTCTATTTGGAATGGATCTGACCATGGGCTTTCTTTCCCGTAAATATCTTTTGCTTTGACAGTTACTTGATAAATTCCTGGTTTTTTCCATTGATGAGAAATAGTTCCGCGATAGGGTTGGTAATTATAGATCCACGATGGTTCTGTGTTATCTGAAAAATTCCATTTGTAATAAATCTCAGTTGGAGGGTTATTGGCATCATCAGTATTAGTATGAAACGTATATTGTTGATTGATTGTTCCAGTTACAGGCCCAGTTGGAGTCTGCGGTTTTTTTGGTGGTGTGTTGTTCTCAGGTTCAAAGAGCGAAGGAAGAAAATAGGAGTGCGCGGGTTGATTGAATTCTTTGGTAAGATTGATAGTGAGAACATTGTTAAAATCGTGAAAATGATATAATTGTAGACTAAGATTGTTTGGATTGAAAATCCATGAGTATTGTGCATAGAGTTGTACGGTTTTTAACAATGATTTGGCAATGGAATTGTTGATCTTTGTCGTATTATTAAGGGCTTGATCTAGTGTATCATATCGCCAGCATGGGTAATTTCCTAGGCTTGGATTGCTTTGTAAAAAATTGGTACAAATCTGATAGTCCCCTTGAATTCTTAAGATGTCATCTCCTTCAATAATTGCTGCATCTCCCGATTTGTCTGCAACGAAGAGCTGACCGTAGCTGAGAATATAATTAAGGAAGAACAGATTATGAGATTCAAGATATGAGATTACTTCCTCAACAGTGGCATATTGTTTGAGAAGATAGTCAACTGGATTTTTGAATAGTGGTGGTTTAAAAAGTTCGAATGAAGATGGATTAAAGGGAGTGACAAAACTTTCATAACATAATCCTTTTTCATTCATTCCTCCCGCAAGTACCCTGTAGTCTCGGTTGAAGATATGGGGAAATGGTATTTCAAAAAATAAGCGGGCATATGATCCTTCTTCTGCAGGATAGACATGAATGGTTGTTTCTGGGGTCCACCAATCCTTATTATGCGCAATGAGAACCTGGTTATCTTTTTGGATGGAAAAACCAGAGCAAGCAACTATCGTGGTTGATGAAAGTATAAGAAGAAACGAAAAAATAACAAAGCAAAGTGCTGTGATTGAAGTTGTTTGTTTTTTAATCAATTAAATCCCTATTTTGTTATACTAGTAAATATATGGTATATGATATAAATGTATCTTAGTGATTCTAACAAATTAATAGATAATATGGAATCAATTAGAGATGAAGGAGTGTTAATCCAGATTAGGATCTATTTTTTATCATTAAATTTCCGCGAAATCAAAGGTTACTTTTTCAATTTGATCCCAATATGTTGAAAATCTTTTCGTGTTTTGGTTCAAATTTCTCGTAAAAGAGTGAGTTTCTGAACTGGGTAAGTTCAGTATTCGGAATTCTTCAGATCCAAGGAAATTGTTATCCATATCATATAAATTCAATGTAATGGCAATATCTGCAGTGTGGTCTAATTTGTTTTTTATTGATCCTTGAATACAGTAATAATCAACTTGTTCTGTATGATCAAATCCGACACCAATCTTTTCATCCATCCAAGTCCAGGATGTTATTTCATATGATAAAAGTTCAGCTGTTTTCTCGCCATTAACTTGGCCAGTTTTGATACCTTGTAATTCGGTGCATCCCGTTAATCCAACAAGAAATAAAAACAAGGTCAGACCTAATATTAGTTTCTTTCGCATCTTAATAATCCACCATCCTACAACAAGAGTTGGAATTGATTATAGATATAAAAAGATTATGAGAAAAACAAATAATATTTATTTTTTTTGAAACAAAAAATTAAAAAAATGAATGGTAATTAAATATTATTAATTTTATTTTAAATATTCCTTTTTATTGACATTCTGATATGCTTTAAATTCTTACACCCATTAACTATTATTTTATAATTTATAAATGATATTTTTAAAATATTTTTATCTTTTATATACTACCATCATTATTTTCTGAAATGATGATTGCTGCTCTAATCAAAACTCTTCTGTGTTTTTGAAACGATGGTATCCACCATTTTGCTAAGGAAGGATAAGGTGGATCATAATCTACTTCGAATACATCATGTGAAACATATTGAGGATCATTATGTAATGTGTAATCAGAGGTATAATTTTGTATATCATAGAAGGAATCTGAGATAGAGATGTATCCATCAGGATGAACTCCAGCTACCGCAAAAAAGTGACCAGAGATAAGTGGAATAAATTTAGGTAACCTTGGAATGTAATATCCTCCCTGTAAAATGACACCCTGGTCTTGTTTTACTCGGTTGAAAATCAAAGAGAAACTAGGTTGAGAAATAACCTCCACCGTATAATCATCTTTAAGACCCGCATCATTTATCCATTTACGTGCACCATTTGCAAGTTGAAATCGATCTGTGCCACTAACAGTAAAAAATGGTATCTTATGCCAGTAAATATCGACGTATGTAGCAAGTCGTTCAATTAATTCACCAGATCCTTTTTGTTGGCTCCATGGAGTTGATAAATCATTAACATTATTGAAATTATGATCATCATATGCAGGACCAGGGCATGGTGTTGAATATGTGTTATAATTTTTAACTAGCGGATAATCATTTTTTCCATCCCCTGGGACGCCTTGATCATCTTCATGTTTTGAATCAAACCACCAGAAGATGTTAGCTAGTGCAACTGGTCCGCAAAACGACCAAATGAACCCGCGTTTCCAGGTACTATTTTGTCGTTGATCAAAATCAGGTAGTCCACTAGGTGCATAATTCGAATAGCTTGGTAGGAAATACCATTCTTCGCTTGATAGTTGGAAAGGATTAGATGTTTCAGTAGTTACCAATCGGTTTTTTACCATTTCACTATCATAAGTTGGTATAATCATTCCTGGTACGGATAAGGAAAGGATAATAGAAAATAGTACAAAAAGGGTTAATATTCGATTTTTCACCATGTTGATTTCCCATTGGTATTTGTCATACTAATTGATATTAATCATATATCATCATAGTAAATAATTTTTTTCATGATTCATATTATTTGTAGAGTACGAAAATTATTTCGCTTTAGATTACATGCGGATGTATAGAGTACAAAATTTATTATATCTTTAGTGACATAGGATTAATAGTAAAATAGTTCTTGTTTACAAAAGTAAACAGAACATCTTCATTTGGTGGAGGTAAAAAAATATGAGGCGTGTGAGCAAAACCAAGGCCGTAAGTATCTTGGTCATTGCATTGTTTTTTGGAGCAGGTGGTCTGTCACACAGTTTTTTCATTGATATAGCAGCATCAAAGAGCACAGAACATGAAATAATTGTAAGTAATGGTCAATCATTCAGTGTTGCTGATGATTATCCTCCCGTCGCTCAATTTAATTGGACCCCTGAATACCCCTCAGTTATGCAGATAGTAACCTTTGATGGATCTGCAAGTTATGAACCATTTGGATTCATCATTTCATATAAATGGACATATACTATTGACGGATCAGATCCTGTAGAAATGGGCTTTGGGGAAACACTTCAGTTTTTATGGACTCAATCCGGCATATATAATGTCACGTTAACGGTTACTGATGATGATCACCAAACAGATAGTATCACCAAATCAGTGTATATATCTGATAATCAACAGCCTACTGCTGACTTCAGTTGGGTTGCAGATGGTCTTTTGGTAACCTTTACTGATACTAGCAGAGATGATGGTGAGATTACGTTTCGTGGATGGGACTTCTATAGTGATGGAAAATATGATGATTATGGAGAAGTGGTTACTCACATGTTCCCTAATCCTGGAACCTATGAAGTAACCTTAGTCGTTCAAGACGATGAGGGATTAATGGATAACCGTACAAAATCAGTTACGGTTACCACTGAAGATATTGAATCTGATCTGGTTTGTGATGGAACCTTGCGATGGATTAATACTACACCTGGAGGAATGGTTACCGGAAGCTTCTCGGTGAGTAATGATGGCGATGCGTTCTCTTTACTTGATTGGCGTGTGGATTCCCATCCAAATTGGGGTAATTGGACGTTTACTCCTGAAAGTGGTGTTGACTTAGAAACTGATGATGAGCCGATAACCGTGGTTGTTACTGTTGTTGCTCCAGATCAGAAAAAGGCATCCTTCAATGGTACTATTGTTGTGGTTAATGAGAATGATGAAACTGATTATTGTGAACTTTCAGTGGTTTTAACGACACCTAAAAATCAGATGATTAACCATCCATTTGTTTTGTTTTTTGAACGGCATCCAAGGTTGTTAACATTGATGCAGCAAGTAGGACTATTCATTTAAAATAATTCTTTTCCCTTTTTTTTAAATTGGTTCTAATTTTATTCAAAAAATTATTTTGTTTAAAGCAAAAATAAAAGTATTTAACGTTAAACGAAAATATGAATATTGGAATTATGGCTGTCACAGAAAATATTCGTAGCATAAAATTCTATTAATAAAAAAATTCTCGAGAAATATTATGGTAATAAATAATCCTTGTAAAACGTTTCATTGTATTCATTGTTGTAAGAAAACACTCATGTTTCTTTCTCTTGATGACATTAAGAGAATCAAAGAGTTAGGTTTTTCTCATGAGTTCTTTGTTGATGAAGTTGATGGTTGGTTACAATTGAAGAACAAGAATGGATTGTGTGTGTTTCATGATGGATCAAGTTGTACGATTTATGATCATAGACCATATGGTTGTCAGTTGTATCCTGTGATCTATGATGCGGATAATGATTGTGCCATCATTGATGAGGAGTGTCCTCATGGTAAGTATTTTTCTTTAACTAAGAGTATTGAAAAGGAATTGTTTTCTCTTGTTGATAGGATTGAAGGAGAACGACAAGACGCTAAAGAGAAGTGATACTAATTTGATCGTTTTTAGGTACTTGTTTATTTATCTGGTGTTTGATACAGATTGGTAACGCCATATTTTTTTGCTTGTTGTTTCCATCCCATATTTGCAAATGTGTTGTAGAGTGTTTTTGAAAAAACGGGTTTTGAAAGGAGTTGTTTTGCCTCATCTGAGATCGTGTGTGTTTGATTAAGGCTAAGTATAGTGAGATCGAGTGCTTTTATGAGTCGTTTTGATCGATGTTTGATTTGTTCAATGGGCATTCCACCTATGATCCCTCCAGCTCCAATGGTTAATCCACCAATGAACGTTGCATGGTATTCTTGAGTGAATTGTTCGATCATGTTTACAGCTAGTTGTGATTGATGTGGTTCGGGGAATCCTGAGTTGACGATAGTAAAAATTTTTTGATCATTTCTTTTGTGTTTTTGTTGAGTAAGTGTTTCTAATGTTTGTATTAATGGACCCGGGATTCCATCAACGTAAAGGGGAAAGATGATGCCTATGATAGTGTTTTGTTCTGTTTTTTTAAGGAGTGTATTCATTGTATTTTCGTTTGTGAATGCTTGGTGAGAAAAATGGATTTCAATATTCCAACCTTGTTCTAATAACTCATTTTTGAGATATTCAGCTATGGAATATGAGTTTGATCGTTCAAGCTTTGGACTTCCAACGATGAGAAGTAATGTTTTGGACATGGACTATATCACCCCAGTTACTTTTTGAATTGTTTCAGAGAGATTTTGTTGGTACTCTGTGTCTTTTTCTGTAATGATACATTGAGTAAAGTTTGGTGGTGTGAAATTAAGCGCGTTTCTTTCTAGTAATCGTTTGAATAAGTGTTCTTTGTGTTCATCATGGTCTTTGAGAAGTCCTATAATTACTATGTTTGGATAGGTTTGGTATCGTTTTTTATGATGGGTTTCACCATGGTATTTTCGGAAGAATGGAAGGATCAAGGGTATGAGTCTGTCTATTGCGCATTTGAGTTGACTACTGTATCCACCGAAACTAATCCTTGATAGAAAGATAACCGTATCAGAAGTGATGTATTCGTGTGCTATTGTGTTTCCATCATCGTTTATGATGCAGGTACCTGGTCTTTTAATCCAGCAGTGAAAGCATCCTTGACAGGGTTTTATTGATAATGTGGATACATCTATCGTATTCAAATGGTGATCATTTGATCCAACGATTGTTTTTAGCTCTCTGACAATAGTATCAATGAATGGATCAGATTTAGTATCTGTATGAAATAAGGTTATGGTTTTTCCCATGAACGATGCTATAAAGTGTTTCTTAAAATATTTTGTTTACGTTTTGTTAGGCTAACCATTTTTTTTGATATATTTTTTTATATGATTTATCAATATTACTTCTGATTTATGATGAATGTGAAAGAAACGATTTCAATTCTTGGTTTACTCTTAGTTCTAGTAAGTTTGAATGGTTGTGTTGATTTTTTACTCGATGATGATTAAAATGAGATTGAGAAGATTCCAGTAAGTCTTTACATTTCAGCAACAGTGGTGAATAGTACTGGTGAACCAGTTCCTGGTGTTGAACTTCAATTCGATTTTTCAAAAACATATGGAGAAAGTTATCGAGCATATCGAACCACGGATAATAACGGCAGAGCCGTAGTGAATCAATACTCATATAATCTTTATAGAGAACACAAGATCACTGCTCGCTGTTTAGTTACTGCTCATAGTATGATGGATGAAAAGACGGCAACTTTTAATCAATTCCTTGCAGACATGCAAACACATGACACAACAACATGGTATGAAAGTTTTTTGTTCACACTGGATAGATAAAAGTATTTTTGTTGATAATAATCATTATATAGTTCTTGATTGTTTTTTGCGTGTTAGTAGTAAGAGGTTGTAATTGTTTATGGCATATGATTTTGCAAGTAAGGAATGGTTAGAGGCATACAAGGAAGCATTGAACGGAGAAGCAGGCAAAGGTTTTCAAAAAGGATCTAAAGAGTGGGAAGGAGATTTTCTTTTTGTGGTTAATGCTGATGATCGTTTTTCTGATACGGTTCATTTATATATTGATCTGTGGCATGGTGAATGTCGGGATGCAAAGTTGTTTACTGAAAGTGATTCTCTTCCTGAAGCGGAATTTCAGTATATTGGATCATATTCGAATTGGGAGAAATTGTTGAAAGGAGAAATCGATCCTATTCGTGGATTATTAATGCGAAAATTCAAATTAATAGGAAATAAAGGGAAATTGATGCGGACACCCGTAGCAAAAGAACTTGTTGCAACAGCTCGAAAAATGGAAACGAACTTTTCCTAAAAATTTCAATCAAACATTTTTAGGAGAACATATTTCTATCGATTGTTGTAATGAATTCATTATTTCTCAGATTTTTTTATTTTTTTTGTTAAAATGGTGTGCTAAATAGAAACGATCTTCCTAAACAAAAGGGACCTAGTTGAAATACAGTTATGGTATTAGATACATCATATTCTAAATCGGAACAACTCGCTGTTGCGGTGAGATCAAGATATCCAATATCATTAGGTAAATGTACTGAGAATATGGTGGACAGATCTGGGGTAAACTCCTCTACTATATCATCATCCGTAAAGATGATGTCCTCGGTTTCTGTTCGCTTAACGGTAAATGTCCAAGAAACATCATTAAATGTACTTTCACCAGTATTACTCATCACAAAACCAACCCTGCGAATGCCAATGAGCATGCTTGAACCAAATGCAGCAATATGAATTTCTTCATTTTGCATGATGGTTTTTTCTGCATTAGCATATACTACTGAAGAAAATCCGATGATTAAAAACAGCATGATTACTACTACTGAAATCATTTTTTCTTTCATGTTTTCTTCCTCCTCTAAATATATAAAACAGAAATTTTATTTATAAATATTTCGCTTTTCATTTGTAACATTTATAACTAATATAATTAAAAATATTATATTTATTTAGAATTTTCTATTTCATCTAAAAAAAGAGGAGGAATTCATAATTAAATAGTAGTTCTTTTTTTATTATCTAGTAATTGTTAGAGTGAGTGATTGCAGTTCTCACAATTTTTTTTACCATTTGTATTTGTATCTTCAGAAAATGAGGAACACACTTCATGTTCAAAAACAGGTTTTACATGAACAGTGCATCTAATTATTTCTGATTTTTTCGGCTTGTATCTATTATTTCTTCTTTTATTTTTTCGTCCCATGAATTTCACTCAGATATTACTTTTTTTGAAAAAAAGAAAACAATTCAATCCATCTTACATCAAAAAAAAAATGAACATTCAAAATTTCAATTTTTTCTATTATTTCCTTACCCATAGCTTCACTTATAAAGGTTTGGTATGATTCTGTGAACTTTCGTCTGGTGAAAGATATGGGCTTTTTCTGTTGACGTGTTTGGGGTTTTTTTTGGGTGACGACGTTTGCACGCGATGGATGGGTAAGTGATCTGATTGGTTTAGTATGTAACTAACGGGTTTTTCTTTTTTATTTATTTAATTAGATAATGATTTTTTACTTATGAAAAATCATAAGATCTCTTCGAATAAAAATAGAGTTCCGAGTGATTTTGCTTTATTTTACGGATAGGCTTATAAAGTAAATATTGAAAAAAAGTAAAGAAGTATCTAGATTTTAGATCTAGAATGATTTTTATATTAATTTATATAAATATCATCAGTTTATGCTTTTCTTCTTTTTATTATGAATATACTGGCTACTACTATCGCTAAGAACACTAAAACTAGCTCGAAACCAGGTGTTCCATTACTCGGGGTGTCTCCACCAGTATTTGTATCATCTGTTTTTTCACCATCTGTAGTCTCATCTGTACTATCATCAGCTCCGTTGGTAGTACCATCATCCGTGTCATCACCGCCATCACTGTCATCGTCATCATCTGTATCTTCATCTCCAGAATACCATGGAGCATACTCGTTTGGTGCATAATCGCCCCAATGTTCTTCAGAGCCAATATACTCCTGAGTGTAACCATATACATTATAGGACTCATCAGGGTTATCTACTTCAAACGTAGCTGAAAAGGTATTACCTGATACTGGATTATCTAGCAGGTCATAAAAACCTGAGGCTTCGCCTTCACCACCAACATATCCTTGATTATTGGTATAATAAGCACCGTAATCGCTGTTATCGCCTTCTAGATAAAGTATATAGGTTATATCTTCAGCGTTTTCAATTTCTCCACTGACTTTCAATGTTAAGGTTACTTCATTTCCATCAAAAGACTGGGAGACCTCTGTTATATCAAGGTTAGGCTTCTCTCCTGAATATTTATCCCAGGACCATCCTTCATTTGTTTCTTGGTAATGCCATACGTCTCCAGTAGTATCAGTTATAGCTGCTACTGTTCCACCGATTGTTAATATAAAAGCAATTGCTCCTATTAACAAAAATTTACTTCGAAAATTGGTCATACTATATTTATCTCCGGCTTAACTCATAGTGAAATGACTCTATATAAGTATAACCCAAAAATGAGTGAAAAGTTATTTTTTTACTAACTCATTCCTTCAGTATTTCATCCAGAATCTATCGATGAATGATGAAAAAAATTAAGACAAGAAAAAATAAGAAATCATTAGAGGTTTCCTCTCCGGCTACTACCAACAGGGTATGAAAACATAATTGCTATATCTTACAGTTTCTTTCTTTTTATGGCAAGTATACTGATAATTATCATTGCTAAGAAGACAACGAGTAGTTCAAATCCTGGTGATCCATTTGTATCATCTTCGGCTTCTTGTGTAGTATCAGATAAGGTTTTTTCGTTTACCACATTTGAAATCGGGGAAGTATTCGGTACTTCATCACTTGCTTTTAAAGCAAAATAGTAAAGTATGTCTTCTTCTAAACCTGTGACGTTTAAATTTTCTGTATTTCCTGCAGAATCTATATCAACAGATTTTGAGAACAATGTTGCCTCATCCCAGTTTTCAGCTGTTATTGGTTCTGTTGAGTATTTTACAGTATAACTACTGACAGTTCCAAGATCAAAATTGTCACCTGTTGCAGTCCATTGTAACATTATAGAATCAGTGGTTTTACCGTTTGTAGATAAATCAGAAACTTTTGAAGGCCAAGTTGCATCAGGTGCTTTATCGAAAAATATTCTACCTTCGTTTTTATCG
>CAZYLG010000055.1:0-13707 GCA_964648565.1 uncultured Thermoplasmatales archaeon | reverse complement strand
AGCTACTCTGGAAGCCAGTAGGTCCGAAAGTAATGTTGTATCTGCAAATCTTAGGATTGACAGATGGTTTAAAAAACCTTTCAAACTCTCATTTCGCTGGGAGAATAGAAAAAAATTGGAAAATTTACTGATCAATCCGCTAAAATTCATTTTTTTTATTCCAACAAAAGATATAAACATGATGAGCATATAAATAATCATGAAGGATTAGATTATGGGTTCTAAACGGTTTATCGATGTATCTATGTTCGTTTTTTTTCTTATGGGAATATTAGTGTTTTGTTCACTCTTTTCTCCCTCTATTTCAGGAGGTTTTTTTTCTTCATCATTTCAACCTGTTTCTGATTTTAGAGTTGATACTGCTGTAACTGATGATGTTGAATATTGGGCTCTTTTGATTGCGGTTGGTGTTTATGAATTTGTTCCTGAGATGAATCGGCCGACTATGCTTCAGGAAGTAGAAAATTTTGAAGATTTGTTACTTTCCACAAATAATTTTGATGCAGAGCATATCAAGGTGATTAAGGCTGAAGATGCAACGGTTATCAATATTGCTAAGGGTTTTAGATGGCTTGATGACCATGAAGATGGAAATGATTTTTCGCTTGTGTATTTGACCTCCCATGGATTTCCTCATTGGTGGGACCGCCCTCCTTTTGATGAGTCAGATGGAAAAGATGAAGCATTCGCAACTTATCGGGGTTTTTTACCTATTGAAAGCCCGTTTCGTTGGGAACATATGTCAAATCCTTTTGGCATTATTCTTGATGATCAATTCAATCAATGGTTTAATAATCTTGAATCTCAAGGTGTTGGGGTTATTGTTGATAGTTGTCATAGTGGAGGTTTTAATGATTATTTTTCATTTCAACAACAGGTAGAATCTAATCAGTTTGCAGTAGATTTTGCTAAAGAATTACAAGGACAAAATAGGATAGTTGTTACTAGTGTGCCTGAAGAGGATGTTTCTTATGGTTCTTATTTCAGTCATTATTTAATTCAGGGAATGTATGGACCTGCAGATACGAATTATGATGGTATAGTTACCATGGAAGAAGCATTTGATTATGCTAAGGATCGGGTTGAAAGTCAAACTCGAATGAATCCTCAAATTTTTGATCATTATCCTGGTGAATTACCCGTTACTTACATCTAATATGTTATCTATTATTTTTTTTGATTAAATGATAAAAATCTTTTTTTAACCTATCTTAAGAGTTAATAATCAGTAAAAAAAATGGTGCTCTAAGCACATCCCATGTCCAACCGGTATAAGAAGGAAGATGAGAAGGAAAGTCTGGGGAAACTCCTCATATCCTGCGGTTGAGATGGGATGGTGATGCACTCCTTAAAAAACTACCAGCCCAGACTTTTTGATTTCTTCTACTACCAAGGATACGTTGCGTGTTTAAGTAGCTTTTTCGCAGGTAGGTATGCAGTTACTGATTTTGTTGTCAAAAATCTGATGTTTTTTCATTGATTTTTTGTTTTAATAAAATCGTTTTGTAACAGTTATGAATCAAGGTTAAAAAAAGAAAAAATAGGCATGTTTTTAAGAGATAAATCGATACTCTTTTTCGAAGGGTGAGGAGTGCATATCAATGAAGAAAAAAATTACGTATACAGCACCAAAGCAGATTCCGTTATTTGAGGAGAACGATGATGGTAAGTTGAAACGATACGATCATTCCTCCTAACCTTTTTCTTTTAAAACATGTGTTTTTTTATTCAAATGATCGTTCATTATTTTTAATGATTAGTTGCTTTGATGAAAGAACGGTGTAATTTGTTATTATTTCAACTCGGTTAATGTTCACTTCTAAGCTTTGTTCATATCGTATTTGAAGTGGATTGGTGAGGTTTTGGAATGTTTCATTGGTTCCATCATCGATGCAAAGTCTGATATGTTGTACGTCTTCAATGCCGTAGTTATTATGAATTTCAGAGGTGCTTGATCCGGTTCCTGCACATTCAACGGGGATCCATCCTGTTTCACTTACTTTTGGTCCAACAAAAAGTTCTGCCCATACGTGAGGAACTGCGGTGTTATTTGATATGAGATATCCTTTAATGTATCGGCTTGGGATACCAACTGCTTTGCAAAGTGAAAGATACAAATATGTTAAATCATCGCAGTCTCCAACACCAGTTTCATAGGTAGTAAGTGCTGGTTGAGGTTGATATGTTTGATGTTTTTCATAACTCGTATGGTTTTTTAACCATGAAAACAATTGTTTTCCAAGTATGAATGCATTAGATTCACCATTATTTTTATTCAATGATTGTGCAAGAGTTGAAATCAAAGGGTTTTTTGGATCAATTATGGTTTGTGTTTCATTTCCAAGTGAATGACAATATGTTGCCGTTATTTCTGGGTGTAACAAGTGAATCTCATCGATTGTTAACGCGTTTTCTCCAGTTAAATCATCTATGATAATGGGGTTTTGTAAAATACTTGAACGTATGAAATAGGATTGATTATATTCATCTTGAATGCTTTGATTCCAGGTTATCAATTTATTGGTATTGTGTTCTTTTTGTTGATATTTGTTGGGAATGATATCAACTGAGTATATGATTCCTTCTTTGCTTTGTGGAAGATATTCTTGATAAAATACGTTTGCTTCTCCCATTCCTGTTAAATTAATGGTGTAACCATACGTGAAATCATATGTGATTTGAACTGGTGATTCTTCATATGTTGTGCTTGATTCAAAAAGATTAGTTTCAAGACATCCCGAACTAACAGTGATACTAAGAATGAAGAAAGAAAGAAGGATTGTTTGGTTACGTTTTGATTTTATATTACCTTTTAAATAATCCTTTCTTTTTTGTTTTACCTCTTTTCGCTCGGTAATTACAGCCATCTTTCATTGGACATTTTATACAATTTGGATCGCTTTCATGACAAAAGTTTGCTCCAAGTTGTGAAAGTGATTCAAGATATTTAAACACGTTTTCATCCATTTTCTTAGCTTCTTCAGTGAGAAACTCTATTGCTTCATCCGTGTTTGTTGTAGAAATCCATCCTAATCGATTAGCCACACGAGTTACTCGTTCAGCTTTTTCAGTTGCATGTTGTTTTGGTTTCTTTTCTGAAACAGTTGGAGCAGGTGAGGATTCTGGTTCTGGTTTTGTTTGAACTGGATTTTTTGGTGGTTGCGGAGCTGTTTTTTGTGGAGTAAAATCAGGATTTTTTCCTTTTTTTGAAATTTGAACTGATTGACCGCCATGCTGGGTTTCCCGTGGCCGGATTTCAGCCATCACTGGCATCTGTAAACTTGCTCCAGAGATTAATGCAACACCAATCGGTAGTCGTTGGATTTCATCAGCAGTTTTACTAGTAAGTCCTTCCACTGATTGAACGATTGCTTTTAAATCATTAGGATTAGTGACTTTTAAAATAATATTTGTGTTACACTGACTAACAATGTTTTTATCGACTTTAGCAGGTCGTTGACTGACAATAGCTAGGCCCATACCAAATTTTCTTCCTTCTGAAGCTATCGTTCGAAGGATTCCTGAGGAAACAACGTTACCAAATCCTCGTTCTGGACAATAATTATGTGCTTCTTCAACAATTAGTAAGAACCCAGGTACCTTTCCTGCTTTTCGTTGTTCGAAAAGTTGTTGGGTTAACCGAGCAACAATCACGGTTTGTACATCTGGTGGCACTCCTTTCATGTTCACAATCGAACAGTTACCTGATTTTACAAGATCTTTTGGATCCGTACCATTTTCGCTGAAAACACCAATAGAGTCAAGTGATTCAAGTGAAGCAATAACATTCCATCTGGCATTACTTTTACTTCGTCCAACTCCATCAATAATATCTCGTAAGGTGTAATATGATTTGTATTCTTTTATTTCCTTAATGGCCTGGTACAATACTCCTTTTTGCGGGCCAGATAATTTGGCAGGAAGAACATCAAGGATTTCACTTGCTTCCAAGTTCACTCCATTCAGTGTTAAATGTTCAAAGTTTCCTCGTGCGCCAGTTGGAGAATATTCTGTGATCTGATTTTTATAATCATTTGGTTTAACATTAAACCGTTCCATGTTCTTTTTATCTTTCTTGCTTTTGTTTTTAGTAGTTAATGATCGATATTCTCCATGAGTATCGATAATGACCAGGGGAACTTTTTTCTTAAGCATTTCTTCAACGAGTACTCCGCAGGCATAACTTTTCCCTCCACCGGTTTTTGCTAAGATTGAGATGTGTTTTTGCACTAATTGATCAATGTTTAAATAGACGGGGAGTTCATGACCCTTGAGCAATCCTAAGTATGCACCATTTTCTTTTGCTGCGCTCAAACCAAGTACTTTTCTGATAAGTGATTCGTCAGCTTTTGTTATTCCAGATCCTGCATTAAATGGGGTCCTTGGTGATTGTAATAATCCTCGTTTATCTCGATACCCAATCACTTCTACTTCAGCTGAGACTTTGGTTTTAATATGAGGACGTTCCTCTTGTTCCATTATCGAAGTTGCATCTTCAAAATTTAAATCTGAGTGTTGTTTGATGTCAAGGATTTGTGCAAGCATATTTCCTTCTTTATGTGGTGCATACACATAATCAAATTTCCGAACATATTCGCTATTTACTGCGAATTTAAATTCTGTTGAACCGACATTTCCATAAATGTATCCTACAACATCATCATTTCTTTCCGTTTGCATCCTAATCCCCTGAATTTCCCAAATAATCTCCTATGAGAATTCAAAGAAATGAATGATGTGATTGGTTCTTATACTTTTTGTAATTTTTTTGCAACTGATGCAGGTAGATCTGCAAGTATTTGTAATGCTTCGATTTCCATGAAATGAAGATTCCCCGGTACTACGATTGCGTGTAATGGAGGACCAAAAGTTTGTTTTTCTAAGTTTTCAAAAGTATCTGCTTCAACAAGGACTTGATTTGATCCAGCTCGAGCTACCACACAAATAATATCTTTTTTTGAAAAAAGGTGTTCTTGTTTTTGTTCTTCCATCTTCCAAAGTACATCTAATGCTTGTTCCGCGGTCATAAACTGATTTTTTTCTGCTTTGATATCAAGAAGAACTAAACTATGCAATCCCTGTTTTTTGTTTTCTTTAATCAAGTCATAGGGGCTGAGTGGAAAATAGTTTTTTTCAGGAGTAACGAGTGTTGTAATCCTTCCGAATTTATAATGTTGCAATCCCAGTAAACCCGGAACAGCAGTAACTACACTACTTCCATGAACCACATCAGTATTAATTCCTTGTCGAATGGCCCGTATGCGTAAATCAACATGAGTCGTTGCAGTTAACGCATCGCCTCCAATCAGCAATGAAACTTTATTGTTTTTAGCTTTTGAAAGAAAAATAGTACCCTCTTCGGTTTCTTCTCGATTGAGCACAGTGATCTTTTTTTCACAGATCTCTTCAAGTTTTTCAATTGTAGATCCCGAAAGAATGGAAGTGTAAAATTCAGCATACACATAATCAGATTCTTTAATGGTTTCTAATGCTTTCAAACTCAAATCTTTTTCATCGTATAAACCGAGTCCAACAAAGCTAAGTTTTCCCTGTGACATATCATTCAACAATGCTAAGGAAAGAAAAAATATTCATAAAGGTTTGGCATTGATTTGACCAAATCCTTTATGTGATGGCATAACTTGGATTACCATATTTGAAGGAAATCTTATTATGACGAATAATGCATCTATTCAAAAACAAATCGCACATTACAACTAGTTCTTGGATTAACGTTCACTTCTTTTTCTTGGATTATTTCTCCATGTTGATTAAGAACCATAATATTCCAATCGCCGGGAGGAGGAACAGCGTTTGTCCATTGTTTATGGTTCGTTCCATCTGCATCACTTGGCACGTAATATGGATAATCAATTGAATAATAATCTGAGTTGGGCTGGTTGGGCTTTTCATCCGTTTGTACGAGATTATAAGTAAATTCAGTCATTGACCAATTAGCTCCATCAAATTCCCCATCTGTTTGGTCAAATTTTTTCTGAGCTTCAATGCTGTATGCTTCAACAGTGTATTGGCTTATTAATTCTTTATCTCCAATTAATTCCACATTTAAATTTACATTTCCCCTTTCAAGCATATTCAAAAAGGCATTGACTCCATATAACAAATATAAAAAAATGGACCAATCCCAGCGAAGTAATACCATTGATAATCCGCCACTACCAACCCCAGTTAATCCGCATACAAAAAACCATGCCGTATTTCCTGCGATACCTGCCAAGTAAGTTAAAGCTGTAATTATTATTAAAAAAGTGATTGCATAAAATCCATATGTATTGATTAAGAAAAAAGCAGATTGGCCACGATCGTCATCTAAACCATAGAGAAAATCACAGGCATTTAGATACCATTCGTAGAAATTTTCTCCCTTCCATGAGTCCTGTACCCACCTAGGTGTATCAGATAAAATTTTGCCGTTTTTATCCACAAAATTTCCATTCCATATTTTTTTTCCACGGCTATATTCTTCCCAGTATTTTTCAAAATCATTATTGGCTGATAACGATTCACTTTTACCAATATAATTATATAATTGTTCTCTAATCCCTGAAAATTTATCTATTAAATCTATTTTTTCTTTTTCAATTCTCTCAATTGTAGTCTGTCCATAGACTGATGGTATGAATGTAGCGGTTGATAGCAGGATAAAGACTGACACAAAAGTTATTATTGTTTTATTTTTTCCAAATTTAAGTCCTAAGCTCCCTTCAATTTTTTCATTCATTATTTGCCTCCCGTATTTTTGCAAAATAGGTATCTATTTAGGTAATATAATATTTTCCCATAAAATTGAATGGAGATTTGGATTGCAAGTTCTTATAAAGTAAATACTTATTTTAGCATGTATCATGCTTTCAGTAGGCCTTGCTATCATTGTGTTTCTTGCTGGAGTAATCCTTCTGTACAAAGGATCTGATATTCTTGTTGATGGAACGACTCATATAGCTGCACAACTTGGAGTGTCTTCGTTAATAATTTCAGTGGTGGTGGTTGCATTTGGCACGTCTGCCCCGGAGTTTGCTATTTCTGTTGGTGCCGCAATGCAGGAATATGCAGGTGTTGTTGAGGGTGGAGCTGGTATTTCAGTTGGTAATATCATCGGATCTTGCATTGCTAATTTATTACTAGTTATTGGAATAAGTGCAGTGATTCGTCCGATTAAGATTCAAAAAGGAGTGATTTATCGGGAGCTTCCTATTATGGTACTGGTTACTATTGGGCTTCTTGTTTTTTCATTAACTGGTTTACTTGATGGTTTCCACGTTATTGGAGGATTATTGTTTCTTTTGTTTTTTGTGTTATTCATTTTTTATTTTATTCGTGTTGCTCGTCTTGAACGAATCAAGGTTGAAGAGTTCTCAAAAGGAAATGAGGTGAAGGATAGTGTCTATATTGTGCTTGGTATTGCTGGAGTAGTACTTGGTGCTTGGTTTCTTATTGAATCAGCGATTACGATTGCTCATTTTTTTAATATTTCACCATTCATTATTTCATTGTCCATGGTTGCTGTTGGCACATCACTTCCGGAACTTGTGGTCTCTGTAATGGCATCGTATAAGGATGAATCTGATATTGCTGTGGGAAATGTGTTGGGATCGAATGTATTTAATATTTTACTAGTGCTTGGTGCTGCGGCATTGTTGATTCCATTAGGTGCTATGAAATCTGTTGATCATTTAGTGATTTTACTTGGAGTAACGTTAGTGATGATTCCGATTTTACGATCGAATCATGAAGTTTCTCGATTGGAAGGTGTGTTTCTTTTAGTGTTATATGCTCTTTTTATTTGGTATATGTTTGGCGGTTCAACGTTTTTATTTGGCACTTAATCATCAATTGAAAAAACCTAATCATTTTTAACTAAGAACATTGTTTTCGGTTTTCATGAATGATCTTGGTTCTTCAAATAAAAAGGAAATGACAGCTATTCTTATTATGGGATTGTTTTTTGTTTTGATTCATGGTGCCGCCTTGTTTTTATTAACGCCGTTTGAATCAAGTGAAGCGATTCAACCAGCATTTGAAGACCCGGATAATCCAACAAATATTGCTTACATCTTTGTCATCATGCTTTCGTTTACTGCATTAATTTTATTGATTGCTAAGTTTTGGAAGAAACAAGTAATTCATTTCATTATTCTTTTTGCAATCGGATATACTATGTTTTATGCGTTTTTTTTACCGTTTTATGAAATACTTTTACCATTCAATTTTCTTGCTTTGCTCGTTCTTTCTGTGTTATCTGCATTATTTATTGTGATCTTATTGTATAAATATCCTGAATGGTACATTATTGATTTAACTGGAATCCTCGTTGGAACGAGTGCCATTATTATTTTTGGGATGTCATTAAGCGTGTTTCTTGTGATCCTTCTTCTTATTGGTCTAGCAGTGTATGATGCTATTTCTGTGTATAAAACAAAACATATGGTTGATTTAGCTGATACGGTAATGGATTTAAAACTTCCAGTGTTACTCGTGGTTCCTAAGATTCGAGAGTATTCACTGATTAAAGAAACTCGACGGTTAAAAGATCAAATCAAAGAAAAAGAAGATCGAGACGCATTTTTCATGGGATTAGGAGATATTGTGATGCCCGGAATCTTAGTTGTCGCCGTGTATTATTCAGTTCCTAATGCGTTCTGGGTGTCAATTGGAACGATGCTTGGTACTCTTTTTGGTTTTAGTTTATTGATGCGTTATGTTATAAAAGGAAATCCACAAGCAGGCCTTCCATTACTTTGCGGTGGAGCAATTACTGGTTATGTCATCTCTAGTCTTTTGTTATTTGGTGAACTCATTGGATTAACAATACCTGCGCTACCATTCTAACTGGAAAAAATATTATTCAGTATTATTCAGACTAATATTTAGTAGTGTATCCGCAGTTGTCACACCATATTTTCCTATTGAAATGTTTGAGTTGATGATGACAAACTGGACAACTTGCTTTTTCGATGAAATGCTCCATCCATACATCTTGAACTTGTGGAACAGTTTCAACTTTGACCTTGTTTAAGAGTTGTTGTAAATCTGGAGTACTAGCAATAGATGAAAGTTTTGAAAAATCATATGGTCTTCTGGTTTGTTGTACGTTAATCGTATATGGTTGTGATCCTGAAGAATACGATTCTTTTGGCCCTGAACTCTGACGATTAATTAATAATGCAGCAACAATGACTCCTGCGACTAAGCCTCCAAGATGAGCGAAATGAGCTGTGTTACTCATTGATCCAGTTGCGCCTTCCCACCATACGATAACGGTTTCTAATGCTGCAAAAATTAGAACGGCATAAATGACTTTGATCCGTCTAAAAACCATGATGAAACCAAGAGGTATCGGCATCACTACCTTATCATGTGGATAAGAAAAAGCAAATGCTCCCATGATTCCAAAAATAGCACCAGATGCACCAACAAGAGGTGTAATAGAGCCAAGGTTAAGAATAGAATGAGTGAGTGCTCCGCCAACACCGGTGATTAAGTAAATAATCAAAAATTTAGTCCATCCGATTCGTTGTTCAAACGCCATTCCAATGAAAAAGAAAATGAGCATGTTTCCAAAAATATGAAGGAATCCACTATGAACAAACATCGAGGTAAACAACGTGTATATCTGAGGGAAAAGTTCAGGAGTTAGATAAATCGGTCTAAACCCTAGTTGTTGAATAATGGTATTTGAAAATACGAGTGAAATGACAAAAACGATGAAATTGGTAATGATCAATGCATAGGTCATCATCCATTTTTTAATATATGCTGCAACAAGGCCACCAATTATCACCGCGATGGCAATGATTGATATTGGGTTTAACGGAAGGATTTCTATGGCCATGATCTTTTTCTCCAGTCACGTGCTACGACAATGAAAGTCATAGTGAATAGAGCGGTAATATAAATAGTGTTGGCGTTTAATTCAATTATTTGTTGACTCTGGTTTTGATTGATGGTTTCGTTGTACATAATTGGTTCGGACAGTTGCCAATCTGAAAGAAAAATCGTGCTGTAAAACTGAGCTATTTTTGGATGATTGAGAATGATTCCTATCTCTCGGTTGTTTAAAAATGAGTTTTCATTCCAGTTGATACTAGAAATAAGTACACGTTCATTATCAATTATGGCTCCTTTGTTATGCACGTTTTGGAAAAGTGACCAGTTAGTGTAAATGTATTTGACCTGAATTCCATGGGACTTGAGAAGTGTTTTTGTTTGATTATTATGAATGTTAGTTGAATCGTACCATGGATTATAGTTAAGAATGATTCGGATATCTACTCCTTGATTTGATTTATTGATTAACAAGGGAATCAAGGGGTTTTGTTGATTTGTCCAATTTGGGTAAATGTAGAGTTGTTGAATGTAGATGGATGTGTTTGCTTGAGAGATAAGATTTGTTATTGCAGTTAAACTGTTGTCTGGTGAAAGCACTGGCTGAATGGTGATGTTAGCAGTTATTGTATCTGATTGATTTAGTATGGGTTCATACCATCCGTAATATTCTTCGTTAAGTACAAAATAATCTTGTTCTTCAAAAACTGGATTTGGTTGAAATGTTTTGGTGTCTTTTTGTGTAGGGTTAAAATCTTCATAAAAAACTGATGAATACCAGTCTGCTAATGTTTCATTTGTGATTGCAACTCCCCATTCTCTATTGCCAAAGGTGTTATCTGTTGGAATTCCAGTTGGAGCAAAGTTTCCACTATGAATGATCGTTGTTTGTTGATCAAAAATAGCATATTTTGCATGATTGAAGCGGTATCGTTTGAATACGTGATCGATAGAATCTGCTTTTAGTAGTTGAATTTCTGCTCCGTGATGATGTAATTTGTTTAAAAGAAATAATTGTTTCTCACTCATTCCACCAACAGGACTTCCTTCTACCAGGAGACGAACGGTTACATTCCGTTGTAAAGCATCAACCAGGTGATTGGTTATTTCAATACTTGTAAATTCGTAGGCATTCAGTAAAATCTCAGAATTTGTGTTTTCAATTAAGCTGGATACAACGGAAAAACTACTGTCTGGTGAGATAAATGGGGTGATTGATCCATTGATTTTCATTTGTTCTGGTGAAAATAATGATTGTCCAATCTGATACCTTTTGAGTTGAACCCAGTCATTGGCATTGTTTGAATCCAAAAAAATCCCATCTTCTTTACTTCGTTTTAGAATTTCTCCCTGATTAACTGAAGGAATAGGAGATCCATTCCAGAAATGATCTTCATCTGTTGTATTCCCATATATGATTAGATCGATAGTGTGGTTAAAAGCATTTTTTAAAGCGATAGATCCACCCTTGTTACTAAAAAAAATGGTGCCTGTAGTATTAAGCTGAGGAATGGATTGATTTGCATCGGTTTCATATTCAAAATCTGGTTGCATTAAACGTTCTTGGTAATATGCAGTACTATTCTGAGTAATGGTAATTGAAGAATGTGGTAATATGTTAGTGTTTTGTGGAAACACTATTTTTTTCTGATCATCGCATCTTCGAGAAAACGTATTAGTGATATACCAGTTGTCTACGGAAAGTGTGGTGTTTGTTGGATTGTAAAGAGTGATGAATTCATTATGAATGGTTGGATGAGCATAATAATACAGTTCAGTGATAAGAATTTGCTTAGATTCTTCTGAAGGAATAGTATTTTTTATGGTTATTTGAACGCTATTTTCATTGTTGTATTCATCAAGTTCTTCTACCGTATTTTCATAATCTGCAACAACAAAGATGGTGTGTTGACCTGGATTAATATGGAGTGTATCTAAGTAAAATGACGGATATTTTTGGTATTGTTCCACAGTTTCATATGTTTTTATTCCGAGTAAGTTCTCTGGTTTAATAGTGTCAAGAAAATAGGAAACTGTAACATCTCTAGCGGTTACATCTCCTTTGTTTTTTAAGAATGCTTTTATACGAAAGATTCGGCCTTGTAAACAAGAATGCGTTTCTTCTCCTTCTGAAGTATATGTTTTGATCTTAGGTATGCTTAGATCCGGTTCATGGAGTTTACAGGAAAACGAATGTGTTTTTTGAAGAATTGGATCTTTTTCTGATGTGATGGAAACGGTGATACTTCCATGTTGCAATTCGAATAATCGATGAGAAAGAGGATCGATGAACACGGTGATCTCTTGTTCTTCATTTGGTTTTAAGGAGATTTTTGTTTTTTGTAAGTGTGCATGGAATCCAGATGATTCATCACTAATAGAAAGATGGTATGTATCGGATAGACTTCCCGTGTTGTTTATGGTTAGGGTGGTTGAGAATTCTTTTCTATTTTTTCTATCAAAGGATGATTCTTTTGTTTTTGTATCAAATTGATAGATTCCAGAGGTAATTGAAATATTTGTTTTCAAAGGAGTAATTACACCCGTATGATTTATTGTTGAAAGTGTGAGGTTTGATTGAACTGGAGATGTTAGTTTACAGTAACCATTGATAACTGGTGAAAAATCATTGATGTTATTTGGTTCGCTGACATAACAACTTAACAGATCATTTGTTTCATTGGTTAAAAATAGGATTTGATTTTGTGTGGTGATATCAATAAAGTATCCGCCGGGTTCTCCATCATTGGTTGAATTATCCATATCTAGTAAATGAACTGTTTTTTGAATGTGTTCAACTGTTTGATTATCTTTTATCTTCAGATTGAGTATGCAATTTTTATTGTGTTGGATGTTTTCATTGTATGCATTATAGTTTTTTGAAAAGCGAAGATAAATCCAGTCTTGCCAGAATCCGGATTCATTTGTTGTTATGGTGTGGGTGTATCGGTCTGAATATTGCCATTTTTCACCAGTCCATGTTTGACTTGCGGGATACGTTGACTGATTTCCAGTGATAAATGATTTTAGTTGGTAGGATGAATTTGGTGTAAAATTTTTGAGACTTACATAAATAGCAAATGGAGGACTATAGGTGTCAAATTTGTTTATTTTTGGAATATATTTTTGATACTTATTGATATGGATTGATCCTGTTTTTGAAAAAATGTTTGTTTTTCCGGGTGTTGGAATTGTTGTTTCGACAAAATCATTTTTTGAATTATTCGTTTGAATTTGATTGATTCGAATCAGACTATTTCCTTCCGCAGGTGTATCAATTGGTTCCCCAGGTATCTCGGAAGTATTTAGTCCCCATTCAATGGCATCGATTACGGTATTGTTTTCATCGATGAGTTTCAAAAAATCATTAGTGTTTCCAAGGCCATTACAAATGCTATTATCATCGACCATGAAATGGATGACTGAATCATTTTCATCAAAAGGAATGGTTAGAGCGGTGTCTTGGTCTGTGATGAGCACAAAGGTTTGTGGTGGAAAAATAGGTTGGATTGAAGTGTTTGCAGGTATTAACTCATCGGTTGCATAATTATCTGATAGTTTCCATCCTGAAAGGTTAATGCTTGTGTTTGAGGGATTGTAAAGTTCTACCCATTCGTGAGTTGCATCTGGTTCAATGGGGTTTACTATTACTTCGTTGATTAAACATGGTGAGGCAATGCTTGAATTCACACCAATATTAATTAAAGATATAATAAATATTAATATTAGAATAAAAGTAATTTTGTATGAAATATCCTCGCCATCATTATTTTGCAACAGTTTCATTCCCCCAAATCAACAAGAGATTTAGAGGGCGGGGAGGGATTTGAACCCCCGTATGAGGATCTGCAGTCCCCCACA
>CAZYLG010000054.1:0-14068 GCA_964648565.1 uncultured Thermoplasmatales archaeon | reverse complement strand
CTAAGATTAGTTCATGGTTTTTCTTTCCTCCCTATTTTTGAAGGTATTTTTGATATGCTTCAATATATTGGCCCGTTTATTGATATATATTTGGGGGTATAAAAATATATATTTAAATGTATTTTCCTATCTTTAACAAAATTTACATATGTTTAAGAATGTATAAAAAGATGGATTATTGCAGTTCTATAATGTCGTCAACATATGATGGAGGGGTGGTAAAACCAAGTATCCCTGGGGCTCCTTCTTCTATAATGATTGATCCATCTACATCTGTTCTTGGTGGTAAACCTGAATCAGTTGTAAATATTAATGAGGTATCAACACCAAGAATGATATGATCTCCATATCCAATTATTGGAGTTGAAGAGGTACATGATTCATCTGCATCTTGAAGGACAGTTATGCCAAATGTTGTTGCAGTTCCAAATTTTCCATTTGATTCTATATCTCCATTAATGCTTGAAGAGTTGACATGTTGGGTAGATCCTCCAAATTCTAGAACATGTTTTTCTGATCCATCGGTTATCTCAATGATGGTGTTATTGAGATCGATGTCTGGAGAACCCGCTTTCGGTGAAACTTCTATAGCTAGTTTTTTAATTATTCCAGATTCGTTGAATCCCTCTATTCCCTTTACGGTCAGGCCGGTTGATGCTTCAGCGATTGTTTCTTGACCACTGTTTAATGCTTGCATCTCTAGTTGTGTACTTGTTTGGACAAGAATTGAAGCGGCAATGCCTGCAACAAGAACCATTGAAATGAAAACGATCATTGCACCTATTCCAATCGCTGCAAATTGATTTTCACTTCTTTTTTTGCTACATCCCATGTATCCCATCTCCATCGGACTAGCTTACTCACTAGTATATCTAAATGAATATCCTTTTACTTTATCACCTTTTTGTGCAGTTGCATATGCAGGTAAATATGTAGGTTAATTCAATTTCTTGAATTGTCTGGTCATACGTGTGTACTTTCATTTCACTTCTTTTATAAATGATGACAAACAATTGTTGTGTAAATATTGAAAGGTTATCAGTATATTTATACACTGAAGTTGTTACTTTAATTATTCGATAATATCTCAGTTTTCTGTAAAATTTTGGTTTTTTTTCGGACCGGATAGTAAAATAACTAAATATTTTTCATTATAAATTGAATTATTTGAATTTTATACATTTTCTTTTGTTTTCATTTTTCAGTAAAATCTTTTGAAAAATGCAGAAAAAATTGCTTTATTTTTTAGATAAGCTTATAACTACCTTTCACATAACAAAGTTACAACACGGAGGATGCTTGTGAGGAATCTAAAGACTAAATTTGGAGAGAATGCAGGTAAGATTTGGCAGGCTCTACAAGATATTGAAAGCACTGACGAGGATACATTACAGGAATCGACAAAATTATCAAAAAATGATTTTTACGCCGGTGTTGGATGGCTTGCTCGAGAGGATAAGATTAAAAAAGTTGATGATAGATATTACGAACTAGATTCAACAAATCTTACTGATTATGTAGGAAGTACTGCTGGAACAGTCTATAAAATTCTTGATATTTGGGATGAAGCAGATATTACAACATTAAAAAAACTTTCAGATACTGATGAGGAAGAAGTATATGCTGCATTAGGTTGGCTTGCCAAAGAAGGTAAGGTCACTCATGAATCAGGTAAATATACATTGACCTCGACAAAATAATAACGATATGTTTTACGAGGCATGAGATGAAAGTTGCAATGATTGGGTGGGAATATCCACCTTTTAAAGCTGGAGGGTTAGGTACACATTGTTATGGATTAACTCGCGGTCTAGCTGATAAGAAAGTTCATCTCGATTTTTATATGCCTAAGACCAAAAAGAGCGCGACTACCGACAAGCCATTTCTACGAATCAAAGAAGTTGGAGAAACAACTGTTTTTCCGTATGATCGCCCAACAGATAAGGAGCTTGAAGGGGATTTTTTCAACAGTGTTTATCGCTACAATGATTTAGTTGTATCAAAAGTAAAAGGAAAATATGATGTTATTCATTGTCACGATTGGTTGACTATGAAAGCTGGTGTAGATCTCAAAGAAAAACTCAACGTTCCTTTGGTACTCAGCATCCATTCCACTGAGTATGATCGCTCTGGCTGGCTTTCACCAAATCAATGGTTCATCGATATCGAAAAAGAAGGAATGGAAAAAGCCGATAGACTTATCGCAGTTAGTAATTTCACTAAAAGAGTCATTGTAGATAAATATGGCATTGATCCAAATAAGATCGATGTTGTACACAATGCCGTTTATCCGTTAGGATTCGGTAAAAAACAAGACATCGTCCTGTTCTTAGGCCGATTAACCATCCAGAAAGGCCCTGAATTCTTTTTAGAAGCAGCAAAAAAAGTATTGGATTACGGCTTAAAAACCAAATTTGTATTAGCTGGATCTGGAGATATGCTTCCCCGATTGATCAACAAAGCCGTTGACCTTGGAATAAGTAAGGATGTCATTTTTACTGGAAGACTAACCGAAGAGGAAGTCAAACATATTTATCGCATTGCAAATGTGTATGTGATGCCTTCGGTTAGTGAACCGTTTGGAATTACTGCTTTGGAAGCGATTTCTGCTGGAACTCCAACTATCGTCTCTAAAACAGCTGGTGCTGCTGAAGCCATCACCAATTGTTTACAAGTTGATTTTTGGGATGTTGATGAAATGGCAAACAAGATTATTTCATTATTAAACTATAATGTACTTCATAAAACCATTTCTAGAGAAGGTCGCCGTGAAATTGATTTATTCACTTGGGATCGGGTTGCCGATAGAACATTGAATGTGTATAGAGAGGTGATATAGGTTGCCATCTGTTTGTTTTTATTTCGAAGTTCATCAGCCAATGCGATTGAATCGTTTTTCAGTATTTAATATTGGAAAGACAAAATCGCCGTATCATTATTTTGATAATACACTTAATCATAAAATCTTTGATAAGGTAGCTAGAAAATGTTATCTTCCTACGAATAAATTGTTACTTGATTTAATAGATCAATATGATGGACAGTTTAAGGTTTCTTTTAGTTTAACTGGTACGTTTGTTGAATATTGTCAAAAGCATATGCCTGAGGTCATTGATAGTTTTAAACATCTTGTTGATACGGGTTCAGTTTCTTTAATTGAAGAAACTTATTTTCATTCATTAGCAAGCTTATATGATGATTTAGATGAGTTTAAGGATCAAGTGAGGATGCATAATCATTTGATGAAAGATTTATTTGATTATTCTCCGAAGGTATTTCGTAATACTGAAGCAATCTATGATAATCGTATCGCTCAAACAGTTGCGGATATGGGATATAAAGGAATTATTACGGAAGGAGCAAAAAAGATTTTAGATTGGCGGTCACCGAATTATTTGTATAAATCGGTTAGTGCTGATTTGAGTGTTCTTCTCCGACATTATTCGCTTAGTGATGATATCGGTTTTCGTTTCTCTGCACAAGGATGGCCTGGTTTTCCGTTAACAGCTGAAAAATATGCACAATGGATTGCACAAGATCAAGGAGATATTATAAACTTATTCATGGATTATGAAACCTTTGGTGAGCATCAATGGAGTGAAACAGGTATCTTTGATTTTCTTAGACATTTACCTGAGAAAGTTTTATCATATGATCATCTTGATTTTGTTACAGTTAATCAAGCAGTTGATCGTTTTGAACCAAAGGATACTATTGATGTCCCCTGGGCGATTAGTTGGGCTGATGAGGACCGTGATGTTTCAACGTGGCTTGGTAATGAAATGCAGCATGCTTGTTTTAAAGAATTACAAGAGTTAGGTCCGGCTTTGAAAAAGAAAAAGGATCCACAGCTTGTTGATGCCTGGCGGAAGTTGCAAACCTCAGATCATTTGTATTATATTTCTACGAAGGGTTTTGAAGATGGCAATGTTCATCAGTATTTTAGCCATTATGATAATCCTTATGATGGATTTATCAATTATATGAATATTTTACAGGATTTCAAAAAATCTGTTTCTGATGAAGATATGTTGAAGATTTGATTCATCTCTTGATTCCTTCATATCTATTTAATGGTGGAGTTAAAATGAGGCTAAGAAGCATAATTATCGAATCTTGGGCGTTATGAGGTTTCTTTTATGAGAGAATGGATTGAAACGAATGGATTAGGAGGTTATGCATCTTTAAGTCAGAAGATGCAGAATACTCGTAAGTTTCATGGATTATTGATTGCCAGCCGTCATCCTCCTGTTGACCGATGGGTTTTTGTTTCTAATGTACTTGATGAATTACTCGTTGATGACACCATAGTTTCATTATCTGATTATGCACGGTTCTCTTTTAATTATGTTCCCACTTGGATTTTTGATACACCATACGGGATTATAAAAAAAACGGTGTGTATGCCATATGAACAAAATACAACCATGATTAGGTATGACACCTTTTTGAATAAGCCTGTGCATTTACGACATAAAGTACTAGTGACTTCTCGGCATTTTTACGATGTATTTGATTCCTCTCATTCATTTTCTTATCAGCATCAGATCAAGGATACTTCAGTATTGTTTCAACCAGAAAATGTTGATGAAACAGTTACCATGTTATTTTCCCAAGGCACGTTTCAATCAGCAAATCAGTGGATTCCACAAACGTATCAATTGGATTGTCAGCGGAACGATAGTTGTTATGATTATGTGTTGCATTTGGGAACCCTTCAGAATTCTCTATCATCTCATGATTCATATTCGCTGCTTTTTTCAACTGAAAAAAACGGTTCATTTGATATGGATAGATTATTTTCAAATGAACTACTTCGTCGTAAAACTCTTTTACAAAAAGCTGGTCTGCCGGATACTATGAATCGACTTGTGTTATCTGCAGATCGTTTCATTGTGAAAAAACCACCGTATCACACTATAATTGCGGGATATCATTGGTTTAGTGATTGGGGCAGAGATACTCTTATTTCCCTACCGGGGATAACGTTAGTAACAGGCCGATTTGAGATTGCAAAAGAAATTTTACAAGGACTTGCAACCTATACAAAAAATGGTCTTATTCCTAATACTTTTGATGACCGGGATAGCAGTCCTGCTTATAATACCGTTGATGCTACGTTATGGTATATAGATCGAGTGTTTCAATATCTAAAATACACGAATGATAAAGCATTTCTAAACAAGTTTTATCCGGTGTTAGAAAATATCATAAGTGCATATAAAGAAGGCATCAATCCTCATATGTTCATGGATGATGATTATTTGATTTCTCATGATCCTGGATTAACATGGATGGATGTGAAACTTGGTGACTATTATCCAACGCCAAGGGCTCGAAAAGCAGTTGAGATTCAAGCGTTGTGGTATAATGCGTTACGAATCATGAGTCTTTTTGCTCGTTTAACTGGCAAACCAGATGAATATGAGAACCTTGCTGAAAAGGTAAAAACATCATTTACTCAACAATATACGAAATTGTATGATGTTATTGATACAGATGATGATTCAATTCGGCCGAACATGATTTTTTTAGCTTCTCTTGATTTTTCAATGATTTCACCTAACCTTCAACAGGAAATTATTGGTATTGTTGAAGAAAAACTGCTTAACATTTTTGGACTGCGAACGTTAGATCCTTGCGATCCGCAATATAAAGCATCGTATATAGGAGAATATCATCGGGATTTAGCATATCATAATGGAACCGTGTGGACGTGGTTACTTGGATCGTTTATCAAAGCAAAATCACGTTTACATATGAATGATTCTGAATGGAAAAAAGAGGCATTTGATTCCTATCTTTCTACGTTACTTCATGTGTATGGTGATAAGTGGGATGGATCTATCCATGAGATCTTTGATGCTGAACCACCATTTGCTTTTCGTGGGTGTATGGCTCAAGCTTGGAGTGTTGCTGAAGTATTACGAGCTTGGACTGAAGATATACTTGGAAAAAGACCACCGTTTGAATCTGTGTTTATTTCAAATGAAATACGCGTTTAACACGTATTGTTGAACCATTCGATTCGTATTAAAAAATGAGGCATTAATGGCAATGCAACTTCTCATGGTTCGAATCCAGTTATCCCGATCCTCATAGAATTTTGGAATGATGAGATGTTCTAGTTTCTCATATAAATCATTACGATCTGTTTCATCATCAGAATGTTGATCTTCTGTTTTTTCAGGGCCAATCGACCAACCTGTAATGTTTTCAATGCATCCTTCTAACCACCAGCCATCAAGTGTGCCAAATTGAGGTACTCCATTATGAGCTGCTTTCATACCCGAAGTACCAGATGCTTCCAACGGTCTTCTGGGTGTGTTCAACCACAAATCAACTCCTGAAGTGATAAGTTTACCAAGGGTGATATCATAGTTTTGAATAAACGCCATACGGATGTTACTGTTGATTTCCTTGCTTGTTTTCACGATGCGTCGAATGATGTCTTTGCCCCCTCCATCTTTAGGATGAGCTTTTCCTGCATAAATAATTTGAAGATTTCCTTTGTTACTTGCAATATCTTGTAATCGATTGATATCTGATATCAGTAGATTTGGTCGTTTGTATGCTGTTGCCCTTCGAGCAAAACCAATGGTAAGATCATCATAGTTCATACCAACGTTACATCGTAAGTTGACAAAATCAATCAGGTTTTTCTTAGCTTTTTGATGCGCATCCCATATCTCTTGTTTATCAATGCTAAATGCAGATCGGAGGATGAACGGATCGCTTCTCCAGCCGCTGATATGCTTATCGAATAATTTCTGAAATGGTTTGGACACCCAAGTTTGACTATGTACTCCATTAGTTATTGAATCAATTGCATAACCCGGAAACATAGATTGAGAGATTTCTTTATGTTTCTTTGCAACTCCATTAACATAATGGGTGAAGAATAACGCTAGCCGGGTCATGTTTACTTTGTTTTCAAATGTGAATTCAGATAAAAAATCAGATGGAAGAAGATCACCGATCATTTGCTGAGTCATTTCCAGGCCGAACTGATCATGACCTGCTGCGACTGGAGTGTGCGTAGTGAAAACACAGTGGTCTCTTACTTTTTCAACGTCTTTAAATCGCCGATAAAGTTCAAGAGTACCGAATGCAGCATGTCCTTCGTTCATGTGATATCGATAGATTTGATCATAACCGAGTGTTTGAAGCATGCGGACACCACCAACGCCTAGGATAATTTCTTGAGCAAGGCGATAGTGTTGATCGCCGCCATAGAGGTATTTGGTAAGTGATCTGTCCCATTCTTCATTTCCTTCAACATTTGAATCCAGGAAAAGCACAGGAATGATGTAATCATTTATTCCATGATACTCGTAAAGCCATACTCTGAGTTGAACGGTTCTTCCTTCAATTTCAACTGAGGTTTTCGTGGGTAATTCAATTAAAAAATCTTCAGGGTTGAATTGCATAGGGACTTCATGTTGATTTCCCTCATCATCGATTTTTTGATAGAAATAACCTTTTTCTGAAAGAAGCGTGATAGCAACTAATGGAAGGTTTAGATCTGCACAGGATTTGACGGTATCCCCTGAAAGGACTCCTAACCCTCCACTATATGATGGAATCCGTTCATCAATTCCAATTTCCATGGAGAAATATGCTATTTTTGGAGATCCATTTTGTTTCTCTTCACCATGTGTTTCTGTTTCATTCTCAGTCATCCTTTCTCATCCACCTTCTTTGTTGAACTGGTTGTCTAACGCCTAATGTGTTATTTGTAATTCAACACCTGTGTTTTATACCTTCTCTTTTTTTCTCTTTATCTGCAGAATATAAATAAATGTTAAAAACATTTAAATTCATGAAGTTGTATACAATAATATGTTCTTGGATGGTGAAAAGAATTGATTACAAAAAAATGTGAGATTTGTGAGCAAGAATTTGATTTAAAAAATAATAGGCGTGGTTTAGTACTTGATGAGCATCATTTTATTTGCGAATCTTGCAATAATGAGTTGAATGATGATGATTTGGAACATCTTCCTGTTTCTGTGATGCATTCAGAACTTAAGGAGATGCCGATAGCATTATGGTTAATCCAAGAACAAAACAAGGATAAACCATTTATGTCTGTGAAAAAATTCTAAACATGTTTTTTCCTTTCATTTTTTGGTTAGTTTTTCGCTTAATGCCGATATGAAATCTTTTTTTAGTTTTAATGCTATAGCATGATTGCATGTATCTAATTAAATTAGGTGGTAGTGTTATTACTGAGAAGTCAGCAACTGCCACATTTCGATCTTCGATTATGGATGATTTATCCGCTCAAATTGCTCGATCAGGTAAGGATGTTCTTCTGGTTCATGGTGCGGGATCATTTGGTCATGTGTTGGCAAAAGAATATGAATTAGTTCATGGGTTTTCTTCGGATAAGCAACGATATGGATTTGCTGCAACACAAGCCATGGTGCAAACACTAAATAGTTATGTTCTCTCTTCTCTTCACAAACATCATCTTCCCGCAGTTTCTCTTCCCCCTCATGCCATGTTACAACTTAAAAACCAAGAGATTGAAACTAGTAATATGGATTTTTTTAAAGCGTATATGAAACAAGGATTTTTGCCAGTGACCTATGGTGATGTAGCATTAGATGAAAAGATTGGTTTTTCCATTTGTTCCGGAGATCTTCTGATGTTGTTACTTGCTGAAGAGTTTCATCCTGAAAAAGTTATTTTTGTTATGGATGAGGATGGTTTGTATAGCAAAAATCCAAAGAAATTTGCTGATGCTGAGTTTTTAGAATGCATTCAACAAGATGAAATTGATTCGCTTCAAACTTCTTTAGATGAACATGCTGATGTGACAAAAGGAATGGCTGGAAAGCTCCAAACTATAAAAAAGATAAGTTCGTTACAGAGTGATACGGTTCTTGTAAATGGACTTGTTTCAAATAGATTATATGAAGTGTTAACGGATCAGTCATCTGTTTGCACGGTGGTTAAAGGTGAATAAGGGTTATGAATAAAATTGAAAGTCGAAAAGATGAACATGTTCGCATTGCACTTGAAAAAGATGTTTCTTCTTCATACAATTACTGGGATGATGTGTCATTATCTCATAATGCATTACCTGAAATTAATAAAAGTAGCGTTGATCTTTCAACAGAGTTTCTTGGTAAAGAACTTCAATCACCATTTTTGATTTCAGGGATGACTGGAGGGTATTCAAAAGCAAAAAAGATTAATGAGAATTTAGCCGCTGCAGCTGAAAAGTATCAGTTAGCAATGGGTGTTGGTTCTCAACGAGCTGGATTGAAAACGGATCGGCTTAAGGATACTTATAGTGTGATTAAGGATTATGATATTCCGCTTAGAGTTGGAAATATCGGTGCGTCTCAATTGGTGTTATGGGGTCATGAAGAAACGCTTTCTTTTGTGACAAAAATGGTTGATATGATTGATGCTGATGCCGTTGCTATTTGTTTGAATTTTTTACAAGAAGTCATTCAATTTGAAGGTGAAGCTCATGCAAAAGGGGTGATGGATGGCATCCGAAACTTGGCGGATGATATCGATCTTCCGGTTATTGTTAAGGAATCAGGTGCAGGGATTTCTTTTGATGTTGCTAAACGATTGATGGATACTTCTATTGCTGCTATTGATCTTGGAGGATTGGGTGGTACGTCTTTTGCTGCTATTGAGCATTATCGAGCTAAACTTCATTTTGATCGATTGCATGCTCGGGGTGGTAAAACGTTTTGGGATTGGGGTATTTCCACTCCGGAATCATTACTTGAAGTCCGAGATGCAGTGGATGAAAATTTTCCGGTGATTGCTTCGGGTGGTATTCGTCATGGTTTAGATGCAGCAAAAGCCTTAGCGTTAGGTGCAAATATCGTTGGAGTTGCTCATGCATTGTTGAAACCAGCTACCAAAAGTGAAAAGGAAACCTTATTTGAGATTGATGCAGTTGTAAAAGAGTTACGTGCTGCGATGTTTTTAACTGGGTGTGAACGTGTTGATTCTTTGAAGTTTGTGGAGGTTAATGGATGGATTTAAAAGAGGAAATTGAACAACGAGCAGATATTTTTAATAAAGAACTTGATAGTTTTCTGAAACGGGGGAATCCGGGTAATTTGTATGATGCGTTGCGGCATTTACCGATGGCAGGCGGAAAACGACTGCGGCCAGTATTGTCCATGCTTGCTTGTGAAGCAGCATCTGGAAATCATAAACAAGTGATGCCGTTTGCTTTAGCTGTTGAAATTATTCATAATTTTACGCTCGTTCATGATGATATCATGGATAAATCTTCATTGCGGCGGGGGATGAACACGGTTCATATTGAGTATGGTGAGCCAACCGCGATTATTGCTGGTGATTTGTTGTTTGCTAAAGCCTTTGAAGCATTAGGTCAGTATCCTGAAAAAATTCAATCATTCCGTCGGTTGTATATGCATCTTACCCAATCAGTGGTTGAGGTTTGTGAAGGGCAACAATTAGATATGAATTTTGAAAAAAGGTTTATTGTCCAGGAATCTGAGTATTTAGAAATGATTAAGATGAAAACGTCTGCATTATTTCGGATTTCCTGTGACGGCGGCGTGTTGATTGGTGGGGCAGATGAAAGAGTTCAAAAAGCATTACGTGAGTATGGTACACATCTTGGTTTAGCTTTTCAGATCCGTGATGATTATTTGGATATGAGTAGTGATTCTGAAACGTTAGGTAAAGATATTGGTAATGATATTCGTAATGGGAAAAAAACGATTATTGCGGTTCATTCTTTAACGCATGCGAAGGGTGAGGACCAAAAAGTGCTCACGGATATTTTTGGGAAGGAAACAGCGACTGCTGAGGATGTAAACAAGGTGTATGCTGTGTTTGATCATGTTGGCTCGATTGAATATGCTCGTAAAAAAGCAGAGGAATACAGTAAATTAGCGAAAAAATCATTGGATGTGTTAGAGGATAGTGATGCTAAACAAGTCTTATTAGCACTTGCTGATTACGCGATGACTAGAGAGAAGTAGATAGTATGAGTACGGATGTTGAATCGATTAAACATATTGCTCGAAAATTTGCGTTGCAAAATGCAGTGAGCTTTGATGGAAATGCACAGTTGAAAGCAGTGATGGGTAAGGTGATTGCTACTTTTCGAAAACAAGGAGTGCATCCAAAAGAGATCATTCCTTTGGTTAAAGAAGTGGTTGCTGATGTTAACTTGTTATCTGTTGATGATCAACGAAAGGAATTAGAAGAAATTGCACCAGAGTTACTTGAAAAGAAGAAACAGGAACGAGATTATTCACTACCAGATCTTTTAAATGCTGAACAAGGAAAGGTGATTACTCGTTTTCCTCCTGAACCAAATGGGTATTTACATATCGGGCATGCAAAAGCAGCAATTGTTGATTATGAGTATGCGAAAAAATATGATGGAACGTTCATTCTTCGTTTTGATGATACCAATCCGTTAAAGGATAAAATTGAATTTTATGATGCGCAAAAAAAGGATTTAGAATGGTTGAATATTTCTTGGGATAAGGAGTATCATACCTCTGATAATTTACCGAAGCATTATGATCTTGCTGCACAATTAATTGCACAGAAAGATGCATATGTATGTACATGTTCAGCTGATGAGATTAAACTGGGAAGAAAACAAAGAACGCCATGTTCCTGTCAGGATAAATCAGTTGAAGAGCATCAAGAGTTATGGGAACAAATGCATGAAAATTCTCTTGCTGCAGTGCTTCGGTTGAACGCGGAAATGAAAAGTAATAATTCTGCGATGCGTGATCCAACATTGTTTCGTATTATTAATGCGAAGCATCCCTTACAGGGCGATCGTTTTCATGTGTGGCCTACGTATGATTTTGCTGGTGCTGTGGAGGATAGTTTGAGTGGGGTAACGCATCCGTTTAGAACTAAAGAATATGAGTTACGGGATGATGTGTATTTTTATTTACTTGATAAACTAGGGTTACGAAAACCGCATTTGATGGAGTTTGCCAGGTTGTCTATAGAAGGAATGCCGGTTTCTAAACGAAAGATCTCACCACTTGTTGAAGCAGGTAAAGTAACTGGTTTTGATGATGTCAGGCTTCCAACATTACGAGGATTGAAACGACGTGGTATTGTTCCTGATGCGTTGAAACAGTTTGTGTTTCAACAAGGAATTTCAAAGGTTGAATCAACGGTTCCGTTTAGTTTGGTTGAATCGGAGAATCGAAAGATAATCGATCCAGTAGCAAAACGGGTTTTTTTTGTTCCTGATCCAGTGAAAGTAGTTGTTACTGATGCACCGATGAAAACGGTTTCAGTTCCATTTCATCCTAAGGATACTTCATTGGGAAAACGTCAAATTCAAACTACGAATGAGTTTTATATTCCACGAAGTGATGTTGAACGGTTACAACTTGGTGATGTGTTTCGGTTGAAGGATTTGTATAATGTACGTGTTGATGAAATACAAGATATGGGTATTGTTGCTTCTTATGCAGGATTTGATTTGATTGCGGATTCGTTAAAAGTACAATGGGTTTCAGAAAATTTTATTCCATTGACCGTTTTTGTTGCTGATGTATTGATGAAAAATGGCGTGTTTAATGAATCGAGTTTAACGAAAATCAAAGGGTATGGTGAACCAGTTATTGGGAGTTTTGATGATGAGATTGTGCAATTTGAACGCTTTGGTTTTGTTCGAATTGAACAAAGTGATGAGGGAGTTCGGGTGTTTTTTACTCATCGGTAAAGTTTTTAATAGCTATTATTTATTTACAAGTATGCAGACGGTGGGTCTGTTAGGATGGGATGAATCGCTATGAATAGTCGAAGGAATGCTATAATAATTTTTATGTTAGGATGTATATTAACTTGTGTTATACCTGTTGTTTCTGCGAATCCTTTGCTGGGCTTAATTGAAGGATTGACAACTAAAATGCTTGCGCTTGTGATTTTTGGTGTGGTGTTTATTGTTGCAGTGTTGACGATTGGTGGAATTAAATATGTGACTCCTGATAATGTGCTTGATACGTCAGTTCGAAAGAATTTGTATGAGTATATCGATGAGTATCCAGGATCGCATTTACGTGAGATTGCTAGAGAGCTTGATTTGAAACCAAGTAATGCAGCCTGGCATTTGCGGAAACTAGAACAAACCAATTTGATTCGAAGTCGAAGTATTGGTGGAAAAAAAGTGTATTATTTAGTCGATGGTGGTATTGAGGCTCGTAAGGAAGCAGTAGCTGATTCTATTCTTCGTAATGATAATGCGTTTAAGATTATGGATTATTTAAGTAAGCATCCTGGTAAGCATCTTCTTGAGATTGCTCATGCCCTTGATTTGAATCATCATACGGTGAAATGGCATATTAAGAAAATGTATATGGCTGAACTTGTAGAAGGAGATACGAGTCATTCTAAATATCCTGTGTATTATCCTACGGAGACGGGTATTTCTTCAGTGCAACAATTAATGATTAAAAAGCGAAAAAAACCAAGAAAAGCAGCATAAAAAAATATCGTTATTTTTCTTTTTGCTGCTCTCTATTTTTTTTATAGGTATACCTAAGCTATCTATGTTTTTCATGCAGAGAAACATGCAGACTGTTTTGATATTTTTTGATGAAAAAACAAAGAAAAATTGGTTTATTTTAGAGTAATCCAACGCCTTTGACTTCAGCTGATTCCACATTATCCATTTTTTCAATTTCTTCAGCTATTGGATCAACGCCACCGGTACCAGATGCATCTGGAATGATAACGTTAAGATGGATTGCTTTAATGCCAAATGCGACAGGTTTGATTTCGACATTTCCTACTTTTGCAGGGGATCGAACGCATGTTTTTACTTTTTCGACTAATTGGTTTAATTGTTCTTCTTCTAAAATTTCAGTTGGCATTATTTGAATAAGTCCGACTACATCGCCCATTGTCTTTATTCCTCCTTGTTTCTTTTATGGTCCTGTGAATCCACATGTGGGACAGGTGTACTGTACACATTGTTCTCGGCAACTTCCGCATCTACCGATGACTTTGTCACATTTAGGGCAGATGAATGTTGTTGATCCTGTCTCAAGCAAGCCTTTTCCACAGGATACAC
>CAZYLG010000053.1:0-14466 GCA_964648565.1 uncultured Thermoplasmatales archaeon | reverse complement strand
CCTTAGCCGTTTATTATCCTAGAATGGATGTAGCAGTTGGCATCGGAAAAAATACTAAACGGAATCCAGATAGAGCTGTTGGAAAATGTTCAAGTATGATTAAAAATAACATTAAAAATAATGATTATGAGAATAAGCTTATAATTGATTTAGTTTCTTCAGGAGTTGTTCCTAATTTACCGGGCATTGGACGTACAATGATTATTCCTTCGAAATTTTTTGGAGCTTCTACGTCTCATCTTTTAAGTTTTTCCAATTGGGCTCTTCAGAAAGGCGTTGGTAGACAAGATGAATTGATAAGAAGTCTTATCGATCAGTTTCCAGATTATTCTTTGATTAGTGGAGGTACAACAGACGATATTACTCAGTTTAGGAATTTTCAATTTTTTGAGGATAATGTATATAATAACTCGGTATGTGCGATGGCTATTAATTCTGATATTTCAATGAAGGTAAATACGACACATGGACTTGCGGATACTGGAAAAAAATTTAAGATTACTTCTTTAGACAAGACAAAAAGAGTGATTAAATCCATTGATAACGAACCTGCCGTTAAGAGGCTCTTTGAAATTTTAAATTTACGTGAGGATGATCTAGATAAGGATATTTTTAAGAAGATTTTTTTTCTTCCAATTGGTTTTAAATCAAAAAACGGGGATTTAATTCCTTCGGTTGCAGGTATTTTTTTAGGAGATTATTTTTTAGTTATTTTTCAGGTTGAAAATGATGAGGGTACAATATTAAATCTCAGTGGTTCTGGTTTGATAGATGCTCTTGAGGAAAATTTAGATGCTTTTGATGACGAGTCATTGAAACTTGCTCTATTTTCTTCTTGTGGAATGAGACTTTTAGCTCTTGGTAACGAGATATACACAGTTCATAAAAAATTAAAAGAAAGACTTAAAGATACTCCATTTTTGTTGTATTATGTTTCTGGTGAATCAACTTATTCTGTTGAAAATGGTGTTAGATACGGTAATTATACTTTCAATTCTGCATTTTTTATTTAACACAATTTTTATAGTGGAAAAATATTTGTCGTTTTATTATCTAAGGAGGTATAATATTGGGAATAGCTATAATTGGATGTGGGGCTTCAGGAAAAGCGATAGCATATCAAATTGCTAGAAATAATGTGTTTTCTGTTGTTAAGCTTATAGATGTAAATGAGAGTAAGATTAAAAAATTGTCAAAGGACCTTAAAAATATCAATGATGAGATAGATTTTTTTCCTTTAACAATTGATGCTAAAAATTCAGAAGAAATTAAAACGATTTTAGATGACGTATCTGTTATTATAAATGCTTCAAGTCCAATTTTTAATTTACCGATAATGAATGCTTGTTTAGAAACAAATACAAATTATATCGATCTTGCTTCAGACCCTTTTAGTTATTCTGATATTGCAGAGGGAACAACTTTAGATGAACAATTAGTTTTGGATGATAGTTTTAAAAAGAAAGATTTAGTTGCAGTTACTAACGCAGGTTTTTCTCCAGGTTTTACGGATATTTTTTGTAAATATGTTGCAACTAAATATAATTTAGACTCAATTGAGTCTTTAAAGGTCTATTTTGCGGAATATATCAAAACAGATAAACTTATTGTAAGTTGGTCGCCTTATATTTTTTTATTAGAAAGTATTTCTCCACCTACGGTTTATAAAAATGGAGAAATTATAGATATGAGTTTAATAGATAGTTTAAAGAAAATATCTTTTCCGGAACCCATGGGTGAAATTGATATTAGGCCTTTCAATGGTCATCCAGAATTGAGAACAATACCTGAGTTTATTGGACTTCCCATTAGATATATTGAGATTAGCGGAGGGATGAAATTAAATGATTTGCAATTAAATGATTTAATTGTAGAGGCCTTGATTAAACAGGTAAACAATTCTCCTCTATTCAAAGGTGATATTTTTGAGATCCTTTCTAGTTCATTTGAAGATATAGACAAATTTGTGGAATATTACAAAACTGGAGTAATAGAGAAAGATTATGGTTGTTGTTTTATAAAAATTGTTGGAGAGAGTGATAATAAAACAGTTGAATATGATGCAACTATAAATCATTGTTTAAAAGATGAAATAGATAAGGTGCCTAGTTCGATATCGTCGTTATTTGTGTCTTTTATTCCGGCTATACTAGCTGATTTAATTAAAAAAGGTGAGATTAAAAATAAAGGCGTAATTGGTCCTGCAGCAATTAATATAGCTCCATACATAATCAGAGAATGTAAAAAAGTAGGTATGAATATTAAGGAAAAATGTAATGTTTGAATGGTTTTATTCTATCTTTGACTTATTACCATCCATATTTGTCACATATTTGATATGCTTTATAGATGTCTTTGTATTGTCTAAATTTTTTTGAGAATAATATTTTGAAAATCGAAGATAAGGCATTTCCTTTAAGAGGTTCATAAAAATCAAAAAGTTCTTCGTTACTCATATTTTTTAGTTTTTCAAAAGCTTCCAGCGTTATTTCTTCGTTAAAAATTGCTTTTTTCCATATATTTTCATAGTATCTAGGATTCTTATGTTTGACTATTGCTTTAGAGGCAATTTTTCCTGCGTACATTCCTGTTCTAATTCCACCTTTACTTAAAATATTTGTTTGTCCTGCCGCGTCTCCAATGATAATAATATTTCTATTAACTAATCTTTTTATACCGCCATAGCCAATGAATCTTGATTGTTTCTTAATTATTTTATTTTTCGATTCAATTTTTTCACTATTGAATGGAAAACCTATCCGTGAAGTATTTCCGTTGGGAAATATATACTTATAATCGCCGTTGTATTTTTTATCATAAAAAAATTTTAATGATTTATGTTCAGGATTGTTGTCAACTATAAATTGCTGGTATAGCACCTTTTGAACATCTCCAAAATTAAGTTTTTTTCTTATCAGCGAATTTGCTCCATCTGCTGCAATTAAATATTTACTCTTATATGTATTCAGGTTTGTTTTTACTTTTATAACATCATTTTTTTGAATCACATCAATTAGTCTTTCTTCTTTATATTTCCCACCTAATTTTTTGAATTTATCGATTAGATGATTCTGAAATTTTGGCCTATCAATAATAAAACCTTTTATATTCGTCTTTAAAATAAGTTTATTTACAATATATTCTTTTATTTGGGATACTTCCTCAATTATATATTTGGGTTTTATTGGTCTAATATCTTCAAATGCATCTTGGCTAATACAGCAACCGCACATGTCATGATATTTCGAGAATTTTTCTTTTGATAGTTTGTCTAACAACAAAACTTTATTTTCGTTATCTTCATCATAAAATTTTGAAAAAAATGAAGCACTACATCCTGCAGGTCCTGCACCTATAATCAGTATATCAACGTTTTTCATTTCAAGTACTTTCCTTTAAATTCGGGAAATATTTCTTTTGCCTTTTTATATGTCATTGCTGTTTTTAGGTAATCTATCAGCAATTCTGATTTTTTTTCCTTTTTTAAACGTATCATATTTTCAACTAGGGCATCCCAATATTCATCAGTCGGAACTTGTAGTAAATCCAATCCTACATCATATGTTTCTCCTAAATAATCATAACATTTTTCAATATAATTTTTAAGGGTATCTTCAGAATAATTATTTGAATTATTCGCTTCAACTGCTGTGATTCCAGCATATTTTCCAAACTCTAAAGCATATCTAATGCCTTCTCCTAATAGCATGCTTGCTTGAGCTGCTGAATCTCCTGCAAGGAGAAACCCATTTGTGTAAGGTTTTTCAAGCATTCCGCATAAGGGATAAGCTCCAGAGTGTTTCGCATATGGTTGAGCGTTTTTTATTATATTATAAATTGGGGATTCTCTGCTAAGGAATCTTTTTTGCCAATATTTTATATTTTTTTCTTCAATTATTTCAGGTGTGTTATACACTGTGCAAATTCCAATTCTTGCTCTGTCTTTTCCTAATGGGAAAACCCACCCGTAGCCTATTGGAACGATTTCTTTTTGTCCAACATAAAAATCAATTGATCTCGGATTTCTTATATTGACATTACTCATCTCATATTCGATTCCGACTCCAAGTTCTATCTCCTCTTTTTTTGGTAAAAGATTTAATTTCCTTCCGATTGTTGCATTAGGTCCAGAACAATCTATTAAAATTTTAGATTCAATTCTTTTATTATTTTTTGTTATTATCCCAGTTACATGGTCTCCGTCTAAAATTGGTTTTGAAGCAGATTCGGATAATATCATTTTTGTGCCATTTTTTATTGCCTTAAAAGATAATTCAGCTAAAAACCGTGGATAGTGTAAATATCCGCCGATTTCTTTATTGAAATTTACTTCGACTTCTTTTTTTAAATGAGTGGATTTTACATAAAAAGAATTACACCATTGTTCCATAACACTTTTTGGCAAATCCCAATCATCTAAAACTCCACTAAATGTATACGCAGATGTTTTTATAGGATATCCTATTTCAGAATTTTTTTCAATTAGAATTGTTTTTAAACCATTTTTACTTGTTGTAATAGCCGCTCCAAGCCCAGCAGGCCCGGCTCCTATTATGAGTACATCGCATTCTATTGTCATTTGATCTTTCCCTTTTTGGTATATTCATAACTTTGTTAAACTTTTTTACAGTTTTTTTTCAAAAAAAATCTTTTTGTTTCTTAAAAAGGAACTGGCCAGGAATACAAAAAATGAGTTTTCCTGACCATTATTATTTCCCCTTCCAACTCCCTCCAATACTTGTTATTTCTTTTGAATTGGTGGTATATGCGATTATGATTTGTTTTAGTTTATTTTTGATGATTTCTTTTCCAATACGGGGTAGATTTTTTATTAACTTCCAACTAATAGTTGTATTATCTTCAATACTATTTAACATATCATATAAAATATTTGAAAGGGTTTTGCTGAGTGATGCTGAAAAGAATACAAGTTCTAATAAAAACGGATTATAAAACAGATCATGCATCTTACAGGCTTTAACAAGTCCTTCACCATACGCCTCCCTCCAACATGCATCAAAGGACAGGATATCACCCCTTCTGATTGCTTCAGATGCCAGTTCAGCACCCCATAATGCATAAGGAATACCTTCACCAGTCAACGGGTCGACATGACCTGCTGCATCACCAACCAGTAACCAATTTTGACCACAACATGGTTTATCAAAAAAATTGGGGTCTTTAACAAACGGAATCAACGCTCCATAAAATGAGGTAACCGTAGTATCAGAATAATGCTCATCAAAGAATTCTTGGAAAAGTTGTTTTGCTTGTTTTCCATCCTGATAATCAACACCGACACCAATACTTAAATGATTATGCCGAGGGAAACACCAGGCATACCCTCTTTTGTTTTTTAGAAACTTGATGGTTCCTTGTTCATCATGCTTTCCCACTGCGTAACATCCATAGCAGACACTAAGATTATCTTTGGAAATTGGACCAACAATCTTCTTTCTTACAATACTTTTAACTCCATCTGCACCAATGAGAATATCAGCAGAATAAGTTCCATTAATTGTCTTGATGTGCCATCCGTTATCTTGTTGGGCAATGTCTTTCACATGTTCATTGATATGGTCACACCCTTGTTCAATTGCCTTATTCAGTAGGAATCCATCCATCTCTTTCCTGGGAAGCGCCCAACTTGCCATATCACCTTTGACCAGTACTCTTTGTTTCTCTGGAGAGATAAGAAGAAACATATTCTCAGGAGATTTCCCAACGGGTACTTGATGAAGGATAGGAAACCGTTTGATGGATAAACAGGAAACACCGCCGCCACAAGGTTTTTCCCGTGGATGACTATCATCAAAGATCATTGGATGAAAACCGTTCTTTGCTAGACAGTATCCAAGATAACTTCCTGCGGGTCCACCACCGATTATGGCAATGGTCTTTTTCTTTATCTCTTTCATAATTTGATTACACCACGGATATTAGTGTTTTTCCAACAAATAAGAACAGGAAACTGAATATTTCCATGCTATCCATGATTCTACTGCTGAACCAATGATAATCAACACCTGGTTGCATACCCTTCAGTATGACAAGATACCAGAGAACATTGAAACCTATTAATGCAACAAAAAAAGAAGGAAGCACACTAAGAATTAAAAGCAAAACCAGAACGGTTAATGACACGGTGTTAACACCAAGGATAAAATAAAAGAATCGTTGTTTTCCGAGGAGTAATGGTAATGTTTTCAATCCTTGTTTTTTATCTGATGCCATGTCTTTGACATCACAAATATTACAGTTCATATAGTAACTGATTCCAGCATAAACAGTGAAAAACAATAGTGCAAACGATAACATGGTCTGATAGAATAACGCGGTGAACATGATAGCAAGTGAGACGGTTGCTGCGACATAGATGTTTTTAAACCCTGGGATATACCTGGTGAGTCTTTTCAACCAGAGACTATACCCGATTCCTAACAGAAGAATACTTAATCCGATACTGATAGTCAATGGATTCCCAAAAAAGAATAACAAGAGGAGGAAGGAACCAGTGAAGAACAGTAATCGAAACGGGTATGTTTTCTTTGTTCGTTTTACAAATTCCACTCTTTTGTTCTGTTGAAGACTGTCCTTTTGTAAATCATAATAATAATCGAAGCCGTAGACTGCTTGCGTGAGCAGATAAATCATGAACAGGATTGATAATTGTATGCTAAAATCAAAGATGACCATCACCCCTAAAGCAAGGAATGCAGAATTGATTCCAAGGAGATGTCCACCATGTACGAACTCATCACTGAGTCGATGAATACTATGATTGAAGCGTTCGAACACGTTTGCATTCCTTTTTTGTTTATGAAGAGTTACTTCCAACCTTTTTCCCTCCGTTGTTCTTTATTTCTTTGATATTCCTCTTTGAGATAAACCCACAATCCAAGAACTCTCCATTGATTATACGTCCGATGATAGCACCTTTACTGGTCATGCGGAGTGCTTCAAATGATTCGGTGATACCATCTGTATATACTACGGTTGGATTTTTCATTATATCACTCATGAAGATTCCTTTCGACTAAAACTATCAGTCATTTCAAGATTCCTTTTTATGGTCCCAAGCAAATCAGATTGCTCTGAATACACTTGTTTAGCCATCCTAATGCTGTTGTTGATATATTTCCCAACAATATGATTGTCAACTCTACTCGTATATTCACTAAAAGAAAAATCATCATTTTCAAACGAGGAGATAATAGACCGAGCAGCAACATCACCATACAACAGACTTAAATGGATTCCACCACCAATCAACGGTTCAATACCTGCTGCATCACCCACCAATAAAACATTTTCTTCAGAAAGTACCCTTTCTCCATTAAAAAAAGGGATAGGATGACTTTTCCACTTGGTCAAAGGGATATCCAAATCTCTCTCTTCAAGTTGCATTCGAAAAAACTGTTTTAGATTACCTTTATCTTCCAAAGGAACAATCATAGAGTCTGAAATTCCATGATTCATATACGGATTTCCATCAACAATACATGGAAAATGCCACATATATCCCTGAATATTTTGATTAAAACAACTCCAATCTAATACGATAGATTTTTCTCCAAATTCTGAATCAACATTTGAATCAACAGGAGCAAAAACCTCTAATGTTTTAGCATATGAAATCTTACATGGTAGAGAAATAGAGTTACGAACTTTACTTAATGCACCATCTGCACCAACAAGGATTTTTGCATTGTAATCTTTTTTTGATGTTTGAACAATCAAATCCGTTTTATCACGTTTAATGCTCTTAAATGCTTCATTCTCAAAAACATTGGCACCTCGTTTACGGGCAATATCAACGAGATAACTATCAAATTCTGACCTATTAATTATAGATATAAATGATTCCTTATTGAAAGTAAAACTATCTTCACCCCGTTTCACTTTAACAGTATCAATATCTATCTTTGGAACTGATAACGAAATATTCAAATCAAAGAGAAATTTCTTTACAAACGGATTTAACAGGGCACCACCACAGAGTTTCTCCCGAGGATGTTTTTCTTTTTCAATAATAACACTCCGTGAGGCAAGTTCAGGAGCATATTTATGCAGATATAACCACGTTGAAACACCTGCTGGACCACTACCTACAATCAATATATCAGAATCTTCAGATTTCATTGTATCATATTCCTTAATTCATCAGGTTTGATTGTAAAGACTTCTTTAGCACCCTCTAAAGGATTCAATGAGCCACCATAGATTCCTTTAGCAATAGTTGTACACTTGGCAATCCATTTTCCAATAAGATGAGACTGAATCATACCGCCATAATTACTAAATGTAAAATCATTAGTATCAAAGGCATCAACAATTGCTTTAGAAGCCAACCCGCCATAGGATAATGCAAAATGGATTCCACCACCAATCAACGGTTCAATACCTGCTGCATCACCCACAAACAAAATATTAGGCTGTGAAACAATTTCAGAAGGAGCATACCACCGTATAGGATGACTGACCCAAGAGTTCAAATTGATTTCCTTATTTCTTTTTTTAAGAATCCCTTTCAAAATCGCCTTCATGTCCACCTTTTCTTTATCAGGATATATTCGGAAATCAGCAAGACCATGGCACATTTTATGTGAATCATTTCCAATAGCAGGACAGTGCCAAATGTAACCTTGAAGACCATTATCAATCTCGGATAAATCAAGAGTAATCTTCTTTTGGTTAATTTCCTCATCAAAATCAGGATTAACAGGTGTAAAAGTCTCTAAAGTAGGGGCAAAAAATTTTGCATTAGTAATGCGAAGTTTATGTCTGATTTTACTCAAAGACCCATCTGCTGCTATTAATACTTTTACCTTGTAATTACCCTTTGAGGTTTTCACCACAAGACCATCATTCTTACGACTTAAATCTAAAAATTGCACCCCCTGACATAAGTTTAATCCTCTTTTAATAGCAGTTTTAGCAAGAAGATGGTCAAATCCCCTACGTTGAATCATAATGAATTGATTGGGTTGATGGAGCATGAAATGGTTATCACCATAAATAAATTCAACATCTGAAATCGGAAGGTGAGGTACATCAAGTGTGATTCTTAATTGTTTTAACACCATACCGCTCCATCCACCTAATCCGCCACCACACACCTTATCTCTTGGGTATGTTTCCTTTTCAATAAGTAATGTTTTTTCAGCCAAATCTGGAGCGTATTTATTCAAATGCATCCAAGTGCTTAACCCCGCTGGACCTCCACCAACAATCAGAATGTCATAATCCTCATTTACATCATTAATTTCATCAGCGTTCATAGTATATCTCTCCTTTTTGATTCAGTAATTGGTCGTCCAAAATTAGTCAACTCACTTAACACAAAACCATGTTTCTTCGCCCATCTCTCCGTGTTATGAAGATGTTTAAGGTCGATGGAACCTACATGATTCTCTTTGTCGTTTTCCATCGCCTGCATGATTACTTCAGCGATACAAGCAAAAATCTTACCCTGCGGCATCAACGGAACATTAACACTCTCAGGGGTATCTACAAAACCACCATCAACCCGTAGTATATCAGGACGCATGGAACATACCTCTGGAGACAGATTCGGAGGTTGGGAAACATCCACCACTATAGCATCCTTCTTTAGATGTTCAGAATTAAGTAACGAAGTAGGATGACTTGTTGCAGTGACAACAACATCGGCATCTTTTGTATCTAACTCTACGGTGGTACGGAAATCACCAGTAATTTTAGAGGAGAGTTCTTTTAATTTCTCTTCTCTTCTACCGATTAGAATAGATTGTTTGAATTGTGGGACAAGTATTTGAGAAACCGCTTCGCCGATAATGCCATATGCACCGATTATTGCCAATGTTGTATCCTGAGGATTCTTATCAAGGAGTTGCAATGCTTTCAATACATTCTGACAGGTCACTGCTGCCGTATAACTATCCCCATGACTCACAAAACTATTAAGTTCTTTTTGTTCAGCGACCCACACTCCACCACTGGTAACAGATGTTGTTAATCCCCCGAGTTGGATGACATCAGCATCTAAATGGTTCTCTGCATATAAACAGGCATCCAGGATATGGTGATGAACAATCTCCTGTGGTAACTGCATGATATCTTCTGGAGAAATCAATATAGTAATCCCAATTCCATTGGTTCCATTGAAATCAAGTTCAGGAGTAATCAATAGATTTTTATGATGACTCCAACCAGGAGGTATCTGATTTTTCTTCTGGTTGTTAATGAGATGTCCAATTATGCAAAATTTCATTTATATTCAACTCTTATTTTTTTCCGAATAATCGTACTCCAGGATATGCTTTTGCTGCAATAGGCTTCCCTGGCAAGTATTGGATTTTAAAATGACTAAGATATCTAACAAGAGCACCTGAATAGTTACCATCGTTGAATTTTACTGCAGGGAAAAATGATTCTAAGTTAAACTTTGAAGTATCATCTTTTAGGTCTACTCCCATAAAGGAAAGGATTTGTTTCTTTTTCTCAGGGAGGCAGGCTCCTTTATCTATGAGATATTCAAAGAAATCAACCCATCTTACTTCATAATGATATAAATCAGGGGCAAAAGAGCATTCCAAACCAATCTTAGGGTTGATTTCCTCTCCAATATCTAAATGCAGGATTATACGTGATGAATGCTGGTGAACCTCATTGAGTAATTGCTGTAATCCATCATCCTTATCTTTCCATCCGAGAGATTTCAGATAAGGAACAATTTGGTTATAATTCATTTTGATAGTAGTACGTATGGTAGATGTTTCTCTGGATATCATTGCTGCAACAAATAAGAGAATTGATTTATCAGGAAGGTTTTGAATTGATTGATTAATCATATCAATATTCTTTTCAGAAAGTGTTTTCCCTGTTAATGCTGGAAATAATTCGTTGTTAATCCATGAGAAATCCTCAACAATACCTGTATCAGTTTTTATAATTGGTTTAATTTGAACAAATAACCCAGGGACAAAGACATCTGGTTCTTTGTAGGCTGTATCAAATTCAAACCAAAGACCTAACACTTTTTTATGTAGTATTGATATTGGATTGCACCATGATTCTGTGAAAGTTTCTATTTGTTTCCAATCTTTATGCTGATGATATGATGGTGGTAATTGTTTTTCTTTAAGTAGTTTTAATAATGCTTCTCTTTCACCTTTCTTTGAGGATATTGCAAATAGGTAATCTGCACATCCATCTGTTTTATGAAGTCTTGTTTCAAAACCAAAGAAACTGGTGATGTTTTCATTGAAAAAGGAGGCAAGGTGACAAATAGTCTTGTAATTCTCTGGGGAAATCAACTCAGGGGGTATTGATGATTCGATATGTTTCAGATAATCAACGGGGGCAAATCGGTTAAATGAAACATGTTTTTGTAGTGATGAATCCTTTTTCATCAACGTTGTTTCAGATGTTTGTTGGAGTTCTCCAACGTTCATATCTGCTTTTAAGTCTCCCTCCAAATCAAATTTGGAAACAGCAGGCTTGAGTAGTTCGGGGTCGTTGTTTCCTATTTCGCTCATAATTTTTTTGTCACCATATCTACAAATGAAAAAAAGGATACATAAGACCCCATATCCGGGTTTTTTTCCATAATTCTAAAATAGGGTTCCATTGTTTACATTTGACAAAAAACAACAAGAAAACGTGATTATGGGAGGTATTGTTGTATCGACCTTGATGTAAAAGACAGGAAAATACTCTATCATCTTGATTTGAACTGCCGTCAGTCTAATGCTCAGATTGGTAAGAAAGTTGGTTTGAGTAAACAAGTCGTTGAATACCGCATTAAACGAATGGAGGCGGAAGGAATAATAACTGGATATTGGACAGCTATCAACACGTATCGTCTTGGATACTACGTGTTCAGGATTTATATTAACTTCCTTGATGTGAGTAAATCCAAAAAAGAGGAGATAATCAACTATTTCTGCGATGCAAAAAACGTCTGGGCGGTACTATCATTAAAAGGACCAATTGATTTAGATGTCATCCTCTGGGTCGATGATGTATTCGAATTCAATATGCAATGGGAGAGGACATTACAGAAATATGGAACCTATTTCTCCGATGCAACAGTCTCCATTCTCACTGAAGTACTCAGTTGTAAAAATACGTATTTACTGCCAAATAACACGGGTAATATCAACAGAAAGTTTTACGTGACCAACTGCCAGGGTCACCCCGTGAAAATCGATGCACTTGATTATCAATTATTAGATGTAATCGCTCTTGATGCCCGAGCACCCGTTATTGATTTAGCAGATAAACTTGACTGTTCTTCACAGACTGTTAATTACCATTTGAAAAAATTGATGAACCAAGACATCATCAAAGCCTATCGAGTCTCTATTGATGACTCAAAACTTGGATATCAGACCTGTGCGATAGATGTCTATCTGAAGAATCCTGCAAAAAAAGGACAATTGATAGAGAATGCCATAAAGAATCCATACACATTTGATTTGATGACTAAAACCATCGGATGGAGTGATTTATGCATGCAGTTAGTAATTCAGAATATGGATAGCATCTTTCAAATCATGGATGAGGTTGAACGAGCATTTCCTGATGCTGTTCGTAAACAGAATTATTACATGTCACTTGACTTTCATAAAGTCCGCTGGCTTCCAGAAATGTCTGAAAAAGATTTCAAATCATAAAAAAAATAGTGTCTTATTGATATGGTTTTAAGGAGGGAAACCAATCAATATCAACCCAGGGTATATCATAAATATCCAACTGCCCATTGATTGGTTGAATGAAGATATGATGAGAATCACTCCAATAATTCCGAATCCATTTATTCCGTAATGACCCATCAAAATATGCATGAATGGTATTTTCTACGAAATCATTCTTTTGTATCCTATTCTGGTGAGAACCATCCTGTAAATACAATCCAATCCCTTCATTTTCCTGAAATACATTACCCTCAATCAGTGAAAACCGTGAGGCTTCCATTTCAAGACCATCATCAACATTACCTCTGAAAACATTACCTATGATTTCATTATTATCAGACCAATGAACATACATACCATCATGATTCTGCTGAAACACATTATTCCGGATATGATTCCAAGAAAACTTACCATATTCTTCAGTATAAGCATAATTAAGGAAAAGCCCTATCTGATTCTGTTGAAAAATATTATTGTAAATGGTTGCATTAGAATACAAAGATAATGTTTTCATCCCGGCATCAAAAGGTTCTGTTCCACTGTTCTGAATGGTAAAACCAGAAACATTCACCTCTGGTGATGCAATAGTGACCACATGACCCATGTTACCTCCATCGATAACTGTTGATTGTTTATCACTACCCACAAGAGTGATGGATGCATTGATGAACACATGTTCCTGGTACTCACCCGGGTTCACAATAATAGTCCAACCATCATATGCATGATTGACTGCATCCTGAATAGACTGAAACGGATGTTGTTCTGTTCCCTTCCAAGGTCCCTTAGTGTTATCATCATCAACAAACAAGATGGGATAGTGTCCATGGACTCCATTCAAATAAAATGATTTCTTTTCAATGCTGCATTCACCATACGCGATTTTAAACCAACCATCTTCCTGATATTCTGTTCCCCAACTGTTTTTACAAATCCAATATCCAGGGTCATCATTCCATCCCATGATACACACATAATGAGGACCAAAACTTTCACCCCATCGATGACGATACACTCCATGTTTATGTTTCAAAAAATCAGCGTATACATGAAAATACGTAGGCACTGGTCCATTGTTCATCACTGCTGATTTGATGGTTTCGACATCCTCAGATAGATAATGCCAACTGTTGATTTTTACGGTTCGTTCTTTCCAGTTCTCTTCCGTAGTGTTCAAAGGGTATTGATAGTTATCATCAGGATACGGCCAGCAGGCTTCATCAGGAACACCATATGTTTGTAAGAAATTAGTGTTGTTCTCTGGATAAGAACCCCAGTCGGTGTTCCCACCACTGTAAAAGTAAAGATGTGCTTCTGAAAGGTCACAACCAAATGGAAAACCTACCTTGTATTGTATCATGGTTTCCAATGCGGCAACAATTGCAAATGTTTCACAACTCGGCAGTCGTTTTTGATTACGGATTGCAGTAGTATAATCCATACCGTTGACATCTTTCCAACTGAATGCTTCAGGTAATTGATTCAGTGTTTCTGAACTGGGATTGTTATGAGTTTGTCCTTGTATTCCATTAAATCCACCTGTAAGAGGAGTTGAAAGGATTAGGAGGGATATGAGAGTAATACAAACGGTGATTCTTTTGTTCATGCAACCAGTTATTTTTATAATATAACTACCATTAAATAAATGTATTGAAAACGATATGAATTAATGTGTGATACTTTAAAATAAATAAAGAATGTTTATTATTGAAAAATTCTTACTGTTTTAGAGGGTTGAATTGTGACTAAAAAACGTCCATTTGTTTACATTCAAAAATTAAAATTA
>CAZYLG010000052.1:0-14545 GCA_964648565.1 uncultured Thermoplasmatales archaeon | reverse complement strand
GACGAGCGTTCATCAAATCCTTAGCATTAAGTTCAACAGTAACCACCATGGTCTTCCCCTGTTTTTTTACCCGTTTCACCACTCCTTTTCCAATCTTTTTACCATTACGATCAATAGTATAAACCACCTCATCTTTTTTTGGGACTGGTAAAAACTCATAGGGAAGTGTGAGCAATCCTTTATCATTTTGTTTTTTCACTACAAAAATCGCTAAACCCGGACACACCCCAACACATTGCCCACACGCAATACACTTATCATAATCAACAACAGGTGGTGCATTAATATCTTTCATACTAATCGCATCAACTGGACAAGAATCAACACAAGGATCACATGGAATATCCTGAATACACTCAGTAATAGATACACCTTTTTCTAATTGTTTTTCAGAAGGAAGACATAAATCCTTAATGGATAACACACCACTTTGTTCATACTGTTTCATTGATTCTTCCTCCAAATTGATAAAATTTTTTGTTTTGCAACTCGAGGTTTCTCTCCAAATGGTCCAGCACGCAACCGGGAGAGTTCAAGAGTAAAAGTATCAAGTAACTCTTTTGCTTCCTTTTCAGATACATTACCCGATTGTATCGCAGCAGCAACACCAGCGATCTTTCCTTCAATCATCGCCGTACTTGCTTCTTCAATACCAGAACTATCTCCTGCTACAAACACACCAGGAACACTCGTTTGCATTAATTCATCATGAATACCAATAAAACCACCAGCTTCAGCAACTGTATCCATCACAACTCCCATTTGACTGAGCAATCGAGTAGACGGAGTAAGCCCCACTGCTAAACAAACCGTATCACAAGTAACCGTTTCTTCACTACCCTGTATTTCCTGCCAATTCTCATCAAGTCTTACAACTACTACAGCTTCAACATGATCATTACCAATAACTTCCTTAATTGAATGACGCGTGTAAATAGGAACACCACACCTGCGAAGTTTTGCAGCATGGACATGATACCCACCAATAACTGCAGCTGCCTCCACCACCCGGTCCACATTGATTCCAGCTTGCAATAATTGATAACTAACAATCAATCCAACATTACCTGCACCAACCATAAGCACGTTTTCACCCGGTTTCACTCCATACACATTCATCAATGTTTGCACAGCTCCAGCACCATACACCCCAGGTAGATCATTACCTGGAAACAATAACATATTCTCCATAGCACCAACTGCAAACACCACGGTTTTTGCTTCAACTTTCAGTATACTACTGTTATATTCCTGTCTTTTAGAAACAGCAAATGTAAATAAATCAGAAGAACGATTTTCATAAAAACCAAACACGGTTGACTCAAGAAACACCTCAATATTTTTATGATCCTTTACTATTTCTTCTAATTCTTTTGCAATGTTTATTCCTCTGGTTCCTGCGTTTTCTTGTTTTGATCCGAAAAACTTATGAGTTTGCTTAATGAGTTGACCACCAAGACGCTGATTTTCATCAACTAATAATACGCTTGATCCTTGTTCAGCTGCTTGAATTGCTGCTTCAAGACCAGCTGGACCACCACCAATGATTAACACATCAACCACACGGCCTTGTCCCTCATCTAATAGTTCATTTTCGGTTTCCTTCGGCCAGGAAGCAAACGTGTCTTGAGTTTCAACAGAAACATCTTTTGTTAACGGTGCAATACAGGTTCGTACATTAGGAATATCATTAACACGCATCAAACAAGATGAACATTTTCCAATCCCACAAAAAAACCCACGAGATCGATGAAATCGAAGGCTTTCACTAAACTTAACAATCCCATTAGCATGTAACGCTGCAGCAATAGTATCATTACTATACCCAGTCATTTTTTTTCCATTAAATGAAAAGGTGACTGCTTTGTCATGATCAAATGAAAGGATGGGATGATTTTTTATTCTCAGAGCTACCCCCAGCCAACAGATATAAAATCTTGGTATTTAAACATATATAATCTATCGTAAAAATGAATAAAAAATGAACAAAAAATAAATGGAAAAAAAAGAATAGCGTTATTTTACTTGTACATCACGAATATTATGATGCCGTTTTGCTAGTTTTCGAATAAGTTCAATGTTTCGACCGCCTTTTCCGATCAACCGTGATTTTTCACTTGCATTCACACTCACTTGGGCAACTGGTTGATTATCATCACCAGACAAGGTCACAGATTCCACTTTGTACGGTTTACAAAGATTCTTAATGAACCTGCTGCGGTCATTATCTTTTTCCACGAACTTAATCGTTTTTTTAAATACGTTTCGTAATCGTTCTAAGTTCTTAGCCTTTTTACCAATCGCTGCACCAAGATGTCCTTTTCGAACTACAAAAACTAACAAATCATCCTCTTGAACACAATCAAGAATATCCACATGAATCATTTGGGTGGCCATGCGAATATATTTCATCGTTTCCGTTGAAAGCTGAATATCTCCCATAAAAAAACATTACCTTTGATTAACCAGTTGATTAATGTTCACGCCACCGTCATCAACAACTGCAAACATGGAAACTGCATACATCTTTCCACAAATCGATCCAAGTTCGACACTGTTCACTTTCGCTTGATACATTGAAACATCATGTTTCTCTGCAAGCTCACTTACTTCATCAACAAATGGGCAATTCTTAGAAAACACCACTAGTTTAGCTTTTCCATCTTTAATAGTTAACCGTGTTTGTCGATTACCAAAGATAACTGTCCCATTTTTTACCATGTTTTTAAATGCTTTTTCCACATCAACCATATACTTCACTCCTTTTTCTTTTGTGTTTTGGTTCGTTTCATCGCAAGTTCAACGGCACCAGTTCCTAGATTCACTGGTTGACCAACAATAATGTTTTCTGCTACTCCTTCAAGTAAATCAGATTCCCCACGTCTACTAGCCTGCAGTAAATGATTTACCGTGATCTCAAATGCAGCTCGGGAAAGCACACTTGTTTTCTCACCACTCACTCCATGTCGACCGATTGCTTTAATCTTTCCATCAGAGGTCATCACATCAGCTACAAGCATAATATGACGTTTATCAACGTTTAACCCTTGTTCTGAAAGCGTATTATGTGCTTCTTGAATGATCATATTCCGTGCTGCCTCAACACCAAGAACCCGACCTACCGCTCTAATATCATTCGTTCTCGTTCGATACGGATTTACACCTTCAATATCAAGCACTTTTTCAAGATTACTTCCTTCACTATAAATAACGTATCCTTCATCTGGTTCCTTTCGGATAATAATACGTTTGATTCCATTAACGCCTTTAACCTTTAAACTTTTTAACTTTTCAGTGATATCCAGTAAACTCTTAAAACTTGGTTTATCCAAACTAACCACGATGGTTTTATTCTTTTTCTCAGCCACATCAGTCTTACGAACTTTTTTCATCACATCAATAAGTTGTTTTATCGTAATTCCCTTGTTTTTCAAACTTTCAAGATCTGGTTTCACATTGATCATAAGATTGGTAAGATCAGTTTCAATCTCAGCGATATCATTTAATTGCGTGATCTCAATTTGATTTGCAACCATTTTCGCTTTCTTTGCATCATCTCGATGATCTTCATCAAGAAAAATATTCATCATCGGAGTTTTTGGTTTAGACCGAGCATCAACAATTTCAATTAACCGAGGAAGACCAAGTGTAACATTAATTTCTGCAACACCAGCGTAGTGAAACGTTCGCATGGTCATCTGCGTACCAGGTTCACCAATACTTTGCGCACCAACAATACCACAGGCTTCAGAAGGATCAATAATATTTGCTTGATAATCTTCAACCACTCGTTTAATGATTTTATCAATTTTTTTCACAGGTATCTTTTTTTCAACGATTTCATCAACTAATTCCTCAATAATATTAGTTGGAAGAAATTGATCACCGCGGCTTTTAGTGATATTTTTTAATGCTTTTTCTTCAGCTGGACTTCTTTTCTTTACCGGTTTTTTTCTTTTGGCCGTTGTAATCTTCTCTACTGGTTTTTCAGGTTCTGATGATTTCTTTTTCTTCTTAGAAGACGTTTTTTTCTTTTTCGTTGAAGACTTCTTCTTTGCTGATTTCTTTGGTTTTTTTGCAGATGATTTAGTTTTCTTTGATTTATCAGATTTTTTCGTAGATGTCTTCTTTTTAGATGGGGCAGTCTTTTTAGTATCTGCCATGGTTGTTGTCTTCTTTGTTTTCTTTTCCGTTTTCTCTGTTGCTTTCGTTGTTGGTTTCTTTTTTGTTGAAGGCTTTTTCTTCGCGGTCTTCTTCGTCTTTTTTGCTGCCATGGATTTATGCCTCCTCCTCTAAAATTTCTTCAATAATCCGATCGACATCAACTGATTTCCCATTCAAACTCCGTGTGGGATCAACACCATCTTCACCATACAAAAACTGAATAATCTGACCACCAGCCTGCCGTACCGTTCGATCCTTTTCCACTTTCACATCTTCAAGTGCATTGATCAACCGACGTTGCATATATCCAGACCGAGACGTTCGCACCGCTGTATCCACAAGTCCTTCACGACCACCCATCGAATGGAAAAAATACTCCGTTGGATTCAAACCTTTCTTATAACTACTACCAACAAATCCTTTCGCTGAAGCTCCAAGATCCCCTTTCTTAAAATGAGGAAGTGTTCGGTACTGATACCCACGACTAATTCGTTCACCACGAACCGCTTGCTGACCAACAAGTCCAGACATCTGCGAAAGATTAAGCATACTTCCACGAGCACCCGATTTTGCCATAATCACCGCACTATTTTCAAGACCAAGATGTTCACCCGCAATCTCTCCGGCCATATCCCTAGCTTTACCCGTTACTCGCATAATCTCCATTTCAAGAGTTTCCTCAATACTTCGACCGGGAAGCGATTCAAGTTCGCCTTGTTCAAACGCTTTTACCAGTTTTCGAATCTGTTTCATAGCATCATCAAGGCCTTCAGCAATTTTATGTTGCGCTTCATCAGGAATATCTTCATCTTCAATACTTGTAGTAAACCCAAACAAGGTAGCTACAGAAATACCAAGACGAGTTGCATTATCAATAAACGCTCTCCCTGCATCCATACCATGATCCCGAATCACCCGATCAAGAATACGACCTTTAAATGCACCAATACTATTCTCATCAATGGTACCCTGCAATAACCGACCATTTTTAATGATCACATAGGCTTCATCACTATCCACGTTCTCATACGTTTTTGATTTAAAACGAATGGTAAGATCCTCTGGAAGAATAGTACTAAAAATATCTCTACCCATCACATATCTTTTCCCATCTTCACCTTTATGAATATCAATATCTCCATGATACTGTACCGATCCAAGTAAATATGACGCAACTTCAATGGGAACTTTTCGTTCCTTATTCGTTAACAAGAACACTCCAGAAATAATATCATGAATACCACCAATGATAGCACCACCAAACCGGGGAGATAAAATATTTTCCTGAACCTTCATCAAAATCTCAGCTTCAGCTTTAGCTTCTTCACCTTGAATCACATGAAGATTCATTTCATCCCCATCAAAATCCGCATTATACGGCGGACACACACAAAGATTAAACCGGAATGTTTTCCCTGGTACCACACGGACACGATGAGCCATCATACTCATCCGATGAAGTGAAGGCTGCCGATTGAACAAGGCTAAATCCCCATCCATCATCTGCCGTTCAATAATGGAACCAACTTCTAATTTATCAGCTACCATTTCTGCATTACGTTCAGAAATCTTAATACGACGTTTAATTCCACCAATATTTTTAATCACATAATTCACGCCAGGAACATAATTCATTTTTTCATTTGGCGCATATTTCTGAGTAATCATTTCCTTACACCAGTCAATATTATGAGTTGTCACCCGAACAGGAATGGTGAGTTCCTCAGCGACTTTGATTGGAATACCAATTTCATTGATACTTAAATTTGGATCCGGTGAAATCACGGTTCGAGCGGAAAAATTCACTCGCTTGCCAGAAAGATTACTTCTGAACCGTCCTTCTTTTCCTTTCAACCGTTGTGCAAGTGTTTTCAATGGTCGACCGGATCGATGACGCGCAGGTGGAATACCACTAGTTTGATTGTCCAAATATGTGGTAATATGATATTGTAATAATTCCCATAAATCCTCAACAATCAACTGAGGAGCACCCGCATCACGATTTTCTTGCAATCGCTGATTAATACGAATAACATCCACCAGTTTATGCGTCAGATCATCCTCGCTACGTTCCCCAGATTGCAACGTAACCGATGGACGAACCGTTACCGGTGGAACAGGAAGGACAGTTAATACGGTCCATTCAGGCCGAGAAGCCTTTACATTAATATCAAGTAATGGTAAATCCTCATCACGAATCTTTTCCAACCATTCACGAACTTCAGACGGCGTTAACTTTTTTCCATTTTCTCGAAGCGTGGTAGGTTTATCAAGTTCAATTTTACCAACCTCTCTTCCACAATGAGGACATTTGGATGATTTCCTTGCATCTTTAACGATTTGCTTAAACAAATACGTTTTCTGACGTCCTTCACGATCAAAATTCTTGATTTCCTCAATAAAATCGTCTTGTTCTTTCTTTGTCAACAATAAATGACCACAGTCTCGACAAGTTGACCGTAAACAATCACGAATAATCTTGATATGCCCAACATGAATAACCGGCATCGCAAGATCGATATGACCGAAATGCCCCGGACATTTATCCTTTCCAACACGTTGACCACACGTTTTACAGCGAAGACCTGGTTCAATAACACCCATTCTTGGATCCATTAACCCCATAGCAATAGGAAATCCATCATCATCATACGTATCGGCAGTAATCACCTTTGTCGCACTCATCTTTCTTAACTCATTAGGCGATAACAACGAAAAATAGATCTCGCCGATTTTTTTTGTGATACTATTAACTCGTTCCATACATAACTCCTACCAAAATTTAAACTAAAGATTCAAGTTTCATTCGTGGTGCAATACCAAGTGATTTCAATTCATCAAGCAGTAATTTAAACGCATAACTCATCTCAAGAGGATACACATTTGCCTTATCACCACACACCGGGCAACGCAGGCGACCATGCCGGTCCTTAATTGCAATATGTCCACACGTATTACACACATATTTAATAGTTAAATCAGATTCATCGAGCAACCGGTCTTTAATCACCATAGATGCACCATGACCAATCAAACAATCACGTTCCATCTCACCAAACCTAAGACCTCCTTCACGAGCACGCCCCTCTGTTGGCTGCCGAGTTAGGATTTGCACTGGTCCACGACTTCGAGCATGGATTTTTCCAGCGACCATATGATGTAGTTTCTGATAATAAATACAACCAACGAAAATATCAGCTTCCATTGGACGACCTGTCGCACCATCATACAATGTTTCTTTTCCATGATGTTTAAAACCATTTTGAACAAGAGCTTTACGTAATACCTCTTCAGATTCGCCACTGAATGCAGTACCATTTACAAATCTTCCTTCAAGAGCACCGACTTTACCACCAATCATCTCCAACACGTGACCGACCGTCATACGACTCGGGATACCATGTGGATTAGCAATCAAATCAGGGCTCATTCCATACTCATTAAATGGCATATCTTCCTGAGGAACAATATGACCAATAATTCCTTTTTGACCGTGTTTTGATGCAAATTTATCGCCAAGTTCAGGAATCCGTTGTTCCCGAACCTTGATTTTTACCATACGAGACCCATTCACCGATTCAGAAAGCATTACCTTATCCACTGTTCCGCCTTCACCATGTTGCACGGTAACTGAAGTCTCTCTACGTTTTTGAGGTGTAAGAAAATCAGTGGGTTCCTCTAAAAACCTTGGAGGAGATGTTTTTCCTACTAACACATCACCGCCATGCACATTACATTCGGGAGAAATCAATCCATCTTCACTTAAATTCACATATGCATCTTCACTTCGCACACCACGACATTCGGGATCTGGAATTTCAAAATGATCCTCTTGTCCACCAGGATACCGTTTTTCCTCACTACTATACGTTCTGAAAAATGTACTACGAGCAAGTCCACGTTCGATACTTGTTTTGCTCATAATTAAAGCATCTTCCATGTTGTATCCTTTGAATGAAGCAACTGCGACCACAAAATTTTGTCCAGCTGGACGTTGTTGAAATCTGATATATTTTGTTGCATGGGTTCGAACCATTGGAGCTTGAGGATAATGCATTAAATGCTCACGGGTATCCGGTCTGATTCGGTAATTTGATGATCCAAAACCAAGTGATTGTTTACCCATACCTGCACCCATCGTAATTCGAGGAGATGAATTATGCTCAGGATAAGGCACTAAAGAAGATCCAATACCTAAAATGACCATGGGATCTAGTTCCATATGCGTATGATCCTTAGTAATATAAGAAGTGTCTAATGCAATCAAGGTGTTTTCTTCTTCCTCTGCATCAATGTACTCCACAAGACCTTCATTGACAAAATCAAGCCATTTTTTACTTCCTTCATCCATTCTTTTTAAAACAGAATCAGTGATCAATAACTTTCCTTTTTCAACAACCGCGAGTGGTCGACGAAGACGTCCTGAATCACAATTTACGATCACGTCGTTTTCATCTTCATAATATGCAACATTTACCTCATTATGGAGAAGTCCCTTCCGCCGGCGATCTCGCATTTTAACGACAAGTTCTGCTCCATCAGGATGCATCCCGATAAGATCACCATTCAAAAACACTCGAGAACCCTTCGCTTTCTTAGATACTTCATGAATTCCCATATCTTTCAAAACGCTTTCCACTTCATCTTCAGGAAATCCTTCACTGATCTCAACAGTTAATGCAAGGTTTTTCACCAGACCACAATTCGGTCCTTCAGGTGTTTCATTAGGACATAATCGTCCCCATTGTGTGGAATGCAAATCTCGAGCTTCAAAATGTGGTTGCGACCGAGTTAACGGGGAAGTAACACGACGAAGATGACTAAGCACTGCAAGATTACTGGTTCGATCAAGTAACTGTGAAACACCAGCACGTCCTCCAACCCAGTTACCGGTTGCAAGCGCATGATGAATACGCTGACTTAACACATCACTTCGAAGACAGGAACTAATCTTGATTTCTTTGCCTTTGGCATGAATTCGTTCGATTTGATATTTCAAATCCTTACATAATGCTGTAAATGAAACACGGAATAAATCTTCCATTAAATCTCCCGCAAGTTTCAATCGTTTATTTGCATAATGATCCTTATCATCTTCCTCTCGTTTATCAAGAGCAAGTTCTAACACAGCCATTCCCATACGTGCCATGAAAATAGCTTTAGTAATCCGATCATCAGGATCGTTACCGAGATGTGGTAACAAATTACGATCCATCAACGTTTCAACACGTTTAATCCGATATTCTTTGGCTTGACCGCCTGCAAATTTCTTTCCAAGATAAGCAACTGCTTCATCCTGAGTAGTAATACCATATTCATTAGCACATTCTTCGATGTTAGCCAAAACAAAGGTATCCATTTTTGGATCAACACTGATTACATCAACGATTTCTTCATCGCTTTCCATACCTAGTGCACGCAAAAGAATCATCAATGGAATCTGACCATAAGTTGTTGGAAGAGAAACCATCAGCATTCCATTAGCTTTCTTTTCCACAACGGTTAATGCCCGGTATCCTTCACGTTGAGAAAATACTTTTGCTACTTCTATTTCTCGACCATACCGTCTGCTCTTTTCCACTAACACTCGATTAGGAGCAAGATCCTCAACGGTGATCAATACCCGTTCAGTACCATTACTAATAAAATATCCACCGGGATCTAAGGGATCCTCCTGTAGATTTTGTAATTCATGATAATAATCATCATTGGAAAGTGGACGGTCTTTTTCATCTTCCAATGATTGTTTTTGAAGATTACATGCTTTTGATTTAGTCATGATTGGCAGTTCGCCAACTTTCACTTCTTCAGGTTCATACTCAACTTCATCTTTGATAGGTATGAATTCAAGACGAATTGGTGCTTCATACGTTAGATCTCGCAAGCGAGCTTCCATTGGAGTAAGCGGTCTTTCTGTTCCATCAGCTTCTTTCACCACGGGTCGTCCAACACGGATACGGCCAAATTTGATCTTGTATCCTTCAATTTCAGGATAGATATAGCCGCGTTCCATTTCTTCTTGTTGCCCGATCACTGTACTATCTACAATGTTTTGTAACCTACGATTTAAAAAATCATTGTACGAAGCGATTTGGTGATTTACAATACTTCTATCTTTATAAAAAGCATCAACGAGTTCTCTCATTTTCTAATACACCTAATCATTTACTATCTTCAACTACTAAACGATACGCCGTTGATTCTTTAGCAGTATGACTTTCTCGAGTAATTTTTACGATTTCACCTGATTTTGCACCGATGGAAAGCGCGACAGGATCAGTAGTTAACATTTTAGGGAGTTGGCTAGGGTCAATATCGTATTTAGTTAAAATTTGCTGTTTTTCTTTCTCTGTTAAAATCACATGATCTGGAACCAATTCATGTCTAGTGATATTTTTAAGAGGTTCAATTTTTTTCTTTTTTGCCATATGGTAAGGAATCCTCCTGAGGATGTTTAATGGGATCTTTGATGGATGAACGGGCCTGAAGGGATTCGAACCCTTGGCCACCTGGTTAAAAGCCAGATGCTCTGCCTAGCTGAGCTACAGGCCCAATTTTACGCTATATATTTATTTTTCCTGAGAATTGCAGTGTTTTACATAACTTAATATATTTCACGCTCTTCATCATTATTATTGAATAGCCTACCCGGTATACTGATTCCCGTATTTATACGTTGTGGGATGTGGGTATTTTTCCTTCTGTTTAAGCAACTATACATCCTTCTTTTTTTTGAATGTTAGAATCCCGGTGGATATGATGAATGAATCTCTCTAGATAATGGTGTGAGAATGAGTTGGTTTATATGTTTTTTAAAGGTGATTTCATAATCTTCAAATAAAGGATTTCTTCCAAGAAGAACAGGTATATCTTCCCTGGTGGATACATGAATTTCTTTTTGTGGATATAACGTATGATATTTTTCCTTTCCAATCGCCATATCAACTTTTGCTTTGTAAAGTGATGTTGTCCCTCCTGCAGTATCAACGTCACAAGCTTGTTCTAGTTGTAAACCAAGGAATGTTGCGATAGGTAAGGGGATGACGATGAAATCTCCTCCGGAATCAAGTAATGCCTCAATAAGTGGTGTTTTTCTTTCATCATTTCGAAATCTCACTGGAATGATTGGATAATCCGTATAATCAAAAATAAGTTCTTGTGCTGTTTTCATATGCTGTTATTCCATTCCCATCAACTATACTATTCTATTGGTGATTTCATTATGTATTTTTTTTATCATGAATGTTGATTACGTTTTTGAATGTTTTCCATGATTTTTTGTAAATTCAGTTGTTTTTTATCTAACTCTTTTATGAGGTCTTGCAAGTCATGTTCAAGGTTTTCTTTTGTGTATTGAGTGATGCTCTCTGTTTGATTTTGATTGCGTTTTGCCATTATGCAATTGAAAATTTCTGCATTTGACCGTCCGCAAGGTTCTTTGCATTGTTTGCAATGTGTTTTTTCATAAGAAATGATTTCAGGTTCATTGATTACTGCTTGGTTGATGCGATGAAGATGTTCACTTGCTTGTTTTATATCTTTTTTAATGGAAGAAATATCTTTGAGTATCTGTTGTGAATAATAGGTTTGTGTTGGCATGCTTCATTTCACTTTGAAAACTTTTTTTGAATTGCTTTATGATTATTTATCCATCAATGTCTCTCGAGGAGTTGTTTTTGGAAAAATCTTTGATATTTTTATACTATCATTTGGGTATTTGCCATTTTGAAATTTTTCTTGAGCTAAACGAAGCATATCTTCAACGTTAGCACTGTGATCGATTATTTTATCGTTGAAAAGAAGAACCCATTCACCTTCGGTTAATCCATTGGTGTTTTCTATAGGTGTCATATACTAGGTGCATAGGGTGTTTTCTTTTATAAACATTATGTGTTGCATCTGTTGTTTTTTCTTGTTTTGGGTAGTTCTAGAGGTATACTTTCCTGATATTTTTTCGATTTTGATATGTTTCTTGCATTAGATTGTACATAATCATCTCACTGAATCGAAAGTTATTTAAAGTATAACTTGCAAGTACTATGTGGTTTTACCCACTTAAAGAATGTTTAGCATTCATTCAAATGAGAAATGCAGGAAGAGGCTATGCTATGACTATTATAACACTTGGAAATTTATCAACAGCAATTGCCAATCGTATTGGTATAGATATAGAAGAAGCACGAAGAGATGCGGGTTTTGTCCTTGATATCTTTGGATTTGATGATCGTGTAATCGATAATGTTTTAGATCCTGAAGATAGACAATTGTTCTACATCTTAGAAGAGGAAGGTATGCTTACAACGGAACGGGAGGAGACCACATTGTATGATGGTCGTGAATGGCGGACTCATTATTGGCAGATCAAAAAAGAAACCATTCTTCGATATGCCGACCAAGATATGCCAAATAATCGAACGGTAATGTTCGGAGATCGCAGACCAATTGATCCAATTAGTGATAGTTCAGATGAACATGTGTATCAACAACTCGATGAAGATCTTTGGACTCGACGTATGCCTGAGTGAACAGGTGCTGATTGAAGGCAATTAACTTATTTAGATCACTATATTTTATTTCCTAATCTTTTTTTCTTTCATTACAAACATTAATATTACTGTTTTTGTTTCATAACAAAAAAACCAATCATGTCAACACGATATAGACAGATAGGTTCAACCTAGAACAATCAAAAAAATTAGGGGAGTTACACATGGTAAAAAGAAAGATTATATTAAGTTCTGAATCAGTTACCGAAGGCCATCCTGATAAAATGTGTGATATCATTTCGGATTCCATTCTTGATGAAGCACTCCGTCAGGATAAATACTCAAGAGTAGCAGTTGAATCAGCAACCAAGAATGGTGGTGTTATGGTCTTTGGGGAAATGACAACTAAGGCGTATATTGATATTCCTCGAGTTGTCAGAGCAGCTATTAAAGATATCGGGTACACGAATTCTCAATATGGTATTGAATCAGAAACTTGCAGCGTTTGGGTGCAAATCACAGAACAAAGCCCAGATATCTCACAAGGAGTATCTGAGGGACATGGATTGCATAAAGAACAAGGTGCTGGAGATCAAGGAATGATGTATGGTTATGCATCAAATGAAACCAAGGAATTAATGCCATTACCAATATCTCTTGCTCATAAACTCACAAAAAAACTTTCTGTTGCCCGAAAAGATGGTGAAATCGCTTATTTACGACCTGATGGAAAATCACAAGTAAGTGTCGAATATGATGAAAACGGTAAACCAATCCGTGCAGACACTATTCTTGTTTCCACTCAACATGATAGCGGAACGTCACATGATCGGATCCAAAAAGATATCGTTGAAAAAGTTATTAAACCAGTTTGTAAAAAATGGATTGATAAGAATACGGTTTTTCATGTGAATCCAACTGGTGCGTTTGTACGAGGTGGCCCTTATGCTGATGCAGGACTTACTGGTAGAAAGATCATTGTTGATACCTATGGTGGCATAGGTCGTCATGGTGGCGGAGCCTTTTCTGGAAAAGATCCTACAAAAGTAGATCGAAGTGCCGCATATGCTTGTCGATATATAGCAAAAAATATTGTTGCTGCTGATTTAGCTGATAAATGTGAAGTTCAGCTAGCGTATGCAATTGGTGTTTCTAGACCAGTCTCCATTAATATTGATTGTTTTGGAACGAATAAGATTCCTGTAAACGAAATTCATTCATTAGTTGAAGATTTCTTCCCATTAACTCCGGGTAAGATCATCGAACATTTCGATTTGCTTAAACCACTTTTCACAAAAACTGCATCATATGGACATTTCGGCCGAAATGATCCTGATTTTACGTGGGAAAAAACTGATAAGGCTAGTTTACTTCGAAAAGAAGCAGGGTTAAAATAACCCTTAACTTTCTCTTTTTACCTTTGATTATTTTTTAGTAATCTCATCTTTTTACTTTTCGAGTTTACGAATATTATACCTATGGTTATTCAGGAGATAATATATTAATAAGTAAAAAAACATTATATATTTAAATAAGAAGAAATATTCACCCCTGATATCAAAAAAAAGTTACATCACAAAAAAATGATTGTTGATGTACTGATACTCAAATGATGCTTAAGGAGAATTATAGTATGGTTGAATTTGAAACGATTAAAGCTGAGGAAGTAAAGTTTGGACGAAATAACTTCATTGAGATATCGCGGAAAAAAGCGGTTACAGATAATAATGAAACCGAATTTATCTCAATTGCTCGAGGATTTTATTTAGCAGATGGAGAAAAAGGATGGAAATCATCGATTACGCTTCCATCTGAAGAAGAAAAACGAGAAGCAGTTCATCTTCAATCTTCACATTATCAGGGTCTAGCATACCCAATCCCAGGGAATGACTGCT
>CAZYLG010000051.1:0-14574 GCA_964648565.1 uncultured Thermoplasmatales archaeon | reverse complement strand
CTTTAAGATATAGAACAACTTCTAAAAAATGATAATCTTTGACAAAGTATAATACAATAATAAAAAAGGAAACGAAATTCTGAGATATGAGGAGTTACTCAAAAAAGATTTTCAATTAACGAAAACAAATGTGGATGAACGTGAAATAATCGTGCTAGTAACGAATCAAACAAAGCATCCTTATTCTTCGGCATACTCACCTGTAGTGTTGCCCAGTTACTTTCGGATCCTTCTGAGTCCATGGTTTTTGCTTTAACAATGTAGGATCCCCGTTCAGTCCAAGAATGCGATAACTCGATACTGGTTCCAGATGAATATGGTCCATGCCAACCACTATAAGAATCATCATCCCAATCAACGAAAAAGGAGATCATATCATTATCAGGATCAGTTCCACTGATCGTATACGTATAGGTTTCACCAATTTTTCCATTAGTGTCGCCTTGTATGGTTGGTTGATCCGGTGGATTATTCACGTCACCGGGTCCAAAAGCATAAAGAAAACCATGAGGTCTTATGGGATCAGTATCTGTGATTGATGAAGATCCGATGTATACGATACCATTTTCATCAATGCATGGTGAGGAATCTACCCATTCATTCGCAATACGATGTCGCCACCGTAGGGTTCCATCTGGGTTCACCGCGATGATGTCGCCACCACTGGTCTCACCGATATTCGTTCCAACATAAATGATGCCATCAGCAGAAATCGCTGGGGAAGATTGGAAAATAATTTCGTTAGATCTCAACTCAAAAATCCATCTCAATGTTCCATCCGGATTCACCGCATACAATTCCTCACCTCCAACAAATATTGCTCCATCTGGGCCAATAGAGGGATTTGTTTCAGTTCCATATCCAATCCTGCATTTCCATTTCAATGAACCATCCGGAAATAATGCATATAAATATCCATCATAGGAACCAATATATATCGTACCATCAGTACCAATTGATGGAGGTCCTTTTATACAATCATCAGTTTTGAATTTCCATTTCAATGATCCATCTGGGTTCACTGCGTAAAAATAGGTATCCATCGAACCGATATATATCGTTTCATCACGATCTATGGCGGGACCACCAATGATCGTACCCTTTGTTCTATACTGCCATTTCACTGTTCCATCGGGGTTAATAGCATAAATCTTATTTCCCATGGTTCCCGTATAAATCGTTCCGTCATCACCGATTGCAGGGGAAGAAGCGGTTGTTCCAATTTCGATCTTCCATTTCAAAGTCCCATTGGGATTTAATGCTCTCAAATAATGATCCCAATCACCAACATAGATTGTACCATCCTCTGCAATTGCAGGAGTACAAGTTACCGTTCCACCAGCGGCTTCATCATATCTCCACTTCAATGATCCATCTGAATTCAATGCATAAATAAAACCTGCATGATCACCAAAATAAATCGTTCCATCATTATCAATAACAGCTCCATCCTCAATCCATACCTCGGCTTCAAACTTCCATAGTTCTGCACCATTATTATCAACAGTTGAATATGGACTCAACCCCGTATGACGGTTGTCATGACATTTCATCGGCCAAGGAGAATCCAACGGACCACAAAACAGATCAATCAATGATAACGTACCATACTCATCATTAGCTGAATCTAAAACATATACTGGATCATGCAACCCCTCCTCACCACAATTCATCATCTCCCTCAGTACTGCTTCCTCCATAGAAGAACCATCATTACGACCATCATAACACCAGAAACCAATGTCATCCAACAATACATCATTAGACAAAACACTCACCGACAACCCAGAACACAACAACAATAACACGAAGACAAAACCTATGTATTTTGAAAAAACCTGTTGTTTCAACATAAATCAATACTTCCAACAATTATATTATAATATATTTTATTATATAAATTCTTTTAATCAAGCCCACATCGCAAAAATCATCATTTCCCACAAACACAACACGATTACCACTCATTCAACCACCATTAGAAACAAAAGGAAAAGAAAAAAATGGAAGAAAAAGAATTCCATTTTTCCTTTTTTCCCAAATTAATTCCTTTACTCGCCTTCCTCATCACCATTCATTAACATCCCTTCCAATTGTATCAGCGTAAAAAGTTAATCGTAATATTTAAACACTAGCATCCTGTTTTTTTGATGATGTTAAAAGGAAAAACAGCATTAATAACTGGTGCATCTAGAGGAATAGGAAAAGCTATTGCTCAGCAATTTGCTGAACAAAACTGTTATGTGGGTATTAATTATATTTCACATGACAAAGCAGCTGAACAAACACTTAAATCTTTGAAGAATAAAGATCAATCAGGTATGCTTCTCAAAGGAGATATCAGCATCAAAAAACAAGTATCAAATATAATTTCTGATTTGACAAAAAAAAGAAAAAACATTGATATACTGGTTCATAACGCTGGTATCTATCATCGCCATGATTTTAAAGACATTACTCCCAACGAATGGAATAAAATCATGAATGTGAACTTAAATGCTGCATATACCTTGACTAAAGAAGCATTACCATATATTCCAAACAATGGTAGGATTATTTTCATTTCTTCCCAACTAGCATTTAAAGGGACTAGTCACGGAGCTGATTACGCTACCTCAAAAGCAGGTCTACTTGGGTTAATGCGGAGTTTATCTCTTGAACTATCTCAAAAAAATATTCTTGTCAACGCGATTGCACCAGGAACTATCGATACAGATATTATTGCCAATTATTCAGAACAACAACGACAATCCAGAATCAATGAAATTCCATTACACCGTTTAGGGAAACCAAAGGATATCGCTAGTGTTTCATTATTCTTGGCTTCAGATTTAGCAAGTTATATAACTGGTGAGACAATTAATGTAAATGGAGGACTTTACATCCATTAGGACGGTGTAACCATCCCAAAAAAGAAAAAGAAAACATCTTCAAAGAAGAAAAAGAAAAAAACTAAAAAGCCAACACATCCAATACAATGGATGTGTAAGGATTGCCGAAACACATTTATTGATCCCGTGATCCATAAGGAAATATCCAAGGATAAGCGATGCCCGTTTTGCGGTAGTGAACGAATCATCGAAAAAACTGAAGAATCAGCAATCAATATTTACAAATAATAGTCTTATCTCATCAGATTTTTATCAATAAAAACGTAAACATAAAATTTGGACTTAAATTACTCAACCTTACGTATCCTTTAAAACAAATATTCTTAGGATATTCAAATAGTATTATGAAGCATCAATCTTTAAAAAAATGGTAAAAGATTTTTTATAACCTGTCCATTACCTAATTGATAATTGTATGGCTAAGAAAATGAAGATTGATCCTTGGAGAAAAACAGCGATCAATATTTATGGTCCCCCTCGTGATGGAAAGGTGTATGGCACCTATGAAATAGATGCATCACCTCTTTTAAATTTCATTTCTGAAAAAAAGAAAAAAGGAGTTCGAATCACAGTAACAAATATGGTCACTGCAGCGATTGCAAGAACACTTTATTATGATGTGCCAGAGATGAATTGTTTTGTTCGTCGGGGTAAATTGATGCAACGTGAAGATGCTCATATATTCCTAGCGGTTGCTCAATCTGGAAAAAGCATTCAAAGTATGATCATTCCAAAAGCTCAAGAGAAAACAGTTACTGAAATCGCTCAGTATCAGAAGGAAAAACTGGAAAAGATTTATTCTGGTAAGAAAAAATCGTTTAATATTCAAAAATCAATCGCAAAGGTTCCATGGCCATTGAGAGGACTAGTTGTAAACTTCATTAAGTGGTGGCTTTTTGATAACGGATTTCCCTTACCGTTCGTAAAGTTAAAACCTGATCCTTTTGGCAGCATTGCTATTTCAAATATTGGTGTTTTTGGATTATCAGCTGGTTATCTTGCATTACTTCCAATTTCTAATCTTCCTGCAATCATAGCCATGGGTAAAATTAAAGAAAAACCCGTGGTAGTGGATGGAGAAATTGTTATTCGTCCGATGCTTCCAATTAGTGGTACGTTTGATCATCGGATTGTTGAAGGAGATAAAATTGGATTGCTAAAGGATGGTGCAGAAAAAAGATTGCTTCATCCAGAGATATTAGATAAACCAGAAAAAGAAGGATAAATGATTTAATCTACTTTGATACTAATCTATTTATAAACCATTACTGAATAGTTTTTATTGAGAACCTATGAGTTATTTGTTTTCGATGATTCGATCTTACAATCAGCAACGATCCATGGTATCATTTTTAAAAAAAACTGAAATGTGGTCTCAAGACGAATGCGAAACCTATCAACTTCAATTGCTCAAAAAAATGTTATCTCATTGCTATGAACAAGTGCCGTATTACAACAAATTATTTAACAAATATGATATTAGATTTGATAGTATTAATTCTTTTAATGAATTGAATAAAATCCCATTCCTTACTAGAAAACTAGTTGAAGAGAATAGAAATGAGTTAAAAGCAAAAAATTATCCAGAAAAAGCATTTGAAAAAAAGAAAACAAGTGGAACAACAAATACTCCTCTAACGTTTTATGTTAACAAAGAAACCTGGTTAGCTAATCACTTTGCATATAACCGAAATTTTATGAAACGCGGCGGATATAAACGAGGGAAAAGAACGGTTTCAATTCTAGGAATACCTGAAAAACTACGGCATCATCGGTTGTTAAACACATTAGAAATATCATCGTTATATTTGGATCAATCCTGCAAATTTTATTTAAGAAAAATAGAACGGTTTCATCCTCAATACATTGTATCCTATCCTTCAGCCATCTATTTTTTAGCTAAATTCATGCTTGAAACTCAGATATCATTAACATTTGATATTAATGCTATTTTTTGCCATGGCGAACCTGTTTATGAGTGGCAACGAGAAACCATCGAAAAAGGATTTCATTGTAAATTATTTGATATTTATGGTAATGGAGAAAAAAATGTGATAAGTGCGACTTGTGAAAAAACTTATCTTCATCATGTATTTCCAAATTATTGTTTTCTTGAATTAGTCGATATGAATGAAAAACCAGTGACAACTGAAGGAGCATTTGGTGAAATAGTCACTACAGGACTTCAATCCTATGTGTTTCCTTTTATTCGATATAAAACTGGAGATATCGGCATCTATACAAATGAACATTGTTCATGTAAAAGAAATTACCCATTACTAAAACGAATAGTGGGGCGAGTCACGGATGGAGTTTTAACAAAAAACAATTCACTAATAACTGCTTCAGATATCAACAAGATTGTATCTGAACATTCAAAAGGAGTCTTTAAATGGCAGTTTCTTCAAGAGAAAAAAGAAGAATTACAGTTGTTTCTTGTGTTATATTCAAATAATGTTTCTGCTGATGAAATTAAAAAGAATATTAAAAATGCGTTTAAGCAAACATTTTCAAATCCGTTTGACCTTAGTATTCAAATCGTTAAATCCCTCGAAAACAAAAGTTCTCGAAAACATCATTTCCTCATTCAAAAACTACCCGTTAATATATTGAATGCTAGACCTTCTTTAAAATCATAACTATGTATGTTTTAGAAATGAATGAACATCTTGATTTTGTATTTGCTTCATGAGTTCTTTTGAATGCAAAAATCCTTTTTCTGTAATAAAACCCGTGAAAAGATGAAGTGGTGTAAAATCAAAATAATAGTTAATAACACGTATATTTTCTTGTTCATTTTCAAGAATATCAGTTGCAGGTTTTTTCGGTTCATTTTCCATTGTATAATTCGCAGGAATCAGTTTATAGCAATGACATAGACAATACACCGGAATCTTTTGTTGAGTTGCTAACTGAACTAACGGATAAGACCCTATTTTGTTAATTACACTCTTTTCCGTTATAGCATCTGCTCCAATAATAAGAGCACTTATTTTTTTAATTATTGAAAATAACGTTGCATCAGTCATAACTGAAACATCAATATTTTTTTCTGCTAGTGATTTAGCAAGAAGAATTCCTTCATTTTTTGGTCTGGATTCAGCACAATACACCATAAGTGAATTATTTTTTTTGTGTAGCAATTCTAACGTTTTTTTAATGGTTCTACTTGATGAATACGTAGCAATTGGAGAAATTGACTTAAGACGATCTGCTGCATTCTGACAAATACGTTTTTCACCAGCATCTATTGACTGACTGAACGATTCCAAAAAAGTAAGAATACTTTCCTTTTTTTCTTTTTCACTGAAATCTTTTTCATAGATTTGATCAAGAAACAGTAATAAGCGATTAGAAAAGGAAAAAAGTAAGGCCATCGTTGGTTGCGCTTGAACTATCAATTGTACTATTTGCATGAGTGTTTTTATTTCACTTTTTGACGGATCCGATCCATCAATATATAATTTAACAATGCTAATTGCTTTTTTGGTAAGAAACGATGATCCATGAATGCCATCTTTGGATAACTTTTCAATCTCATCTCTAACTAAATAAGGGATAGATGATTCGTCTTTTTCTATCATAATATTAATGATCCTCCTCTTCCAAAGTTAATAAAATTTTTTTATAATAATACATCTCCTCGATTATAACAAATATGATGATAAGGTATTTGAATACATTCATTATATCATTTATGGGTCGTTGAGGTAATTGTTATGGATAGTCGCATGGTAGAAGTAAGTAGAGTAATAAGGCAAGGAATTGAGGGAAAAGGAAAAACTGAGATATGGGCTAAGATTACGGATCAAAATACAAAAAAAACAACGGATACCTTAATTTGGTGGGAGGATGATGATGGAACGTTTCATGATGAAACACCAAATCTACCAACAGATCTTCGTGATAAAATCGATAATGCTTGGATTGAAAAGCGGAGGCATTGGTAAAAAATTTTTTTTTTAAAAAGAAATCATGTTGATCCGATTACTTTAGCTGGAGCACCAACATACGTTTTACCTTTTTTAAGAACCTGATCTTTAGTGACAACACTACGAATACCCACGGTTACATTATCCTCGATAACTGCACCTGCCATAATATATGTTTCAGCACCAATAACACAGTTATCTCCGATTTTTACTTTTTTGATTCTCATTCGATCTTCAATCATATGCCCCGTAATCTTTACGAATCCACCAAAAAGTGTGTTTTTTCCAATTTCAATAACATAAGGATCATAAAAGAGTTCTGTTCCAGGAAGAATACTAGTGTTATCAATTTTCAATCCAGCAAGTCTATGATGTAACCTTCGCAATGGAAATAATTTGAATTGTTCGATAAGTTTTAAAGGAGGGCGATATAAAAGATTGTGCAATCCAAGTTTAAAAAAAGTTTTATCTTTTATTGAAACATCAAACATTCCTTCGTCACACCGAATGCGAAAAATCTTAAGAAAAAAACCAGGAACCAATGTTTCAAAGATCATAAATAAAAAGAATTCAGCCACCAAAAAAAAGGAAAAAAGTATAATATGAATAGGATTTGTAAATGAAAAAAAGGGTAACAAGTAAAAGAAACTGAGTAATGATGGAACTAAGCCCAGACTGTACGCAGTAATCGGTAAAAACACTAAGATAAATGCTCGTCCAATTGAAGTTAATGAAAAATCATATTTTTTCATGCCGCCGCGATAACCATCTTGTACCATGCGAAAAAGGTAATAGGAATCTTATTAATAATACTGATGAATTGCCCTGTATACTGATTTTTTATTGAGTTAAAAAAAATGAAATGAAAATAAGTTTTTTATTCAAGCATATCTCGTATTTGTTTAGAAAGCCGAAGTTTTTTATTTTTCTTGGATTTTCTGGTAACTAATATTTTGTGATTAAGCATATCTGAAATAATTCGATATTTGGTCATATGACTTAAGTCGCAATCCAATCCAAGTTCGTCACAAAGAGTATCTACTTCTCGAAGTGCTCCATCAATACTTGTCGCAATATGATCTTTATGAACGACAAAAATGATGGTAACAAGACTTGCATAAGTTGTTGATTTCATTGATGTATTCCCCACGATATTATGTATATCAAAAATGTGATTACGCATGGATAAGTACATTTAAAAAATTTTCGATGATAAAAATTGATAATAATAAGAAAAGAGAAGGAAAATAAATAATATGTTATAAACAAAGAAGAATAAAAATTTAGTCGATTTTATTACTTTTCGGGAGTAGCTAAATAAATCTCTATCGCTGGAATATCCATTGGTTTTTGAGTTTTATCATCAATGATATTTTCAAGATCAACCTTGATTTCAATGATCTCAGCTTCTTTCATAAATTTCTTCTGGACCAATAAACCAGTTTCAACAGCTTTACTAATCGATCTGCCACGAGCTTTTATGATTACTTCATTGTTTTTCTTAAACTCGGTTAATACCGCAACCACATAATTCATCGGTGCTTTACTACCTACAAATATGATATTATCATCTTCGACTTCGTCCGCCATCATTCATCGCCTCGCAATTATTTTCAATATCTTTAGCATCACCACAACCAATCCAATTACTAAAAGTTTTTCATTGATAGACCCTGTTTTCAAGCATATAATTTATATATGATTGCCGTATTCCGGACATACTATGGCACTTTGGCAAGGCAAGTCAAAAAGAAGCAAATCCGGACGAAGAATTCGTTACGCTCGAGGAAAAAGGCGTTTTGAAATTGGACGAGAAACCCATTTAGCTACAATTGGTCCAAATTCCATAAAGAAAAATAGGGTCCGGGGTAACCAGCATAAATTTTCAGCAAAAACAATAGATACTGCGTATGTTGTCGATCCAGAAACAAATAAAACACAAAAAACTGAAATTAAATCAGTTGTTGATAACCCTGCCAATATCAACTACATACGAAGAAACATTATCACCAAAGGAGCCATTATTGACACTACTAAGGGAAAAGCAAAAGTAACCTCCCGCCCTGGACAAGTAGGAATGGTTAATGCCATCTTGCTGAAGAACAAGGAATAACGGTTATATACTTTTAATAAGAGAATTTGGATGAAACAACATGGGTTACCGATCTGATAATAAATTTGTTATTTATCCACTTTATTTTGACAAAATGGTTTCCAGAAATATTGGTAGAAGACTTCAAAAGAAATATTGTTTGGAAAAACCAACGGTAACTGAATTATCAAAAGCAGCAAAAGCTGCAGGATTAAATCCATCTATTGAAAAAGAAAAATCTCATCCTGCTCGTCCTTGGAAAAAAGAAGGAAGAATTCTTGTTGATAAAAAAGGATCAAAGCAAGAAATATTACATCAACTCGCTAGATTCTTATAATTTTTTTATTTCATTTATCAAAAAAATTAATTACTATTACCTCAATAATAATTAATAATGTATAGGGGGCAAATGCCATTACACAATTATTTTCTAGAAAAAAAGAAATGATAAGTATTCTTATAATTCTAATCTTTTACATTTTTTCAATCTCAGTTACACCCATATTTAACATAATATCAACAAATCAACCGATTCGAAAACCAACAGCAGTAAATGAATTTAATCTAAATCTACCGCCAAATAAATCAATCGGAACCTTCGAAGAATATCTTAATAAATATCCTTATAAAAAAAGTACAATAACTCCTCATCGATTAAATCGTGTTGAAGGAGTATTCGTATCAGATTCCTGTTCGCTTCTAATTGAAAAACAATTATATACTACTGAAATAGAATTGAAAATAAATGAATACATTGAAGATTTAGAAAATAGAGGATATAACACCATTAATGTTGACACATTATCTGGAGGAAATCCCACTGAAGTAAAAAACTGGGTGACTACCCAATACGAACGTGGCGTGAGTGGTGTTTTTTTCATTGGTGATATTCCAGCAGCTTGGGCAGAAGTTTCTGGATCGATATTTCCATGTGATCTTTTCTATATGGATATAGATGGTAACTGGGAAGATAATAACAATGATGATATTTACGAGGCTCATTCAGCAGGATCGGGCGATATGGGTCCTGAACTTTATGTTGCTCGATTATTTGCTTCATCATTACAATGGAATGATGAACAAACGATGATATCTGATTATTTTGAAAAAGTACATCAGTATCATACGGAGTCATTATCGGTTCCATGGAATGGTCTTGAATACATCGAAGAAGACTGGTATACCATGGAAGTTAATTTAAATGAAATTTTTGAGGAAAATATTTCTCATTATGATTTTGGATACGAAACAACAGCATCAGACTACTTAAATACCTTAGAAGAAGGGCATCATTTTGTCACCGTTTGTGCTCATAGTTATCCGGGGGGTCATCATTTCAGTCGTCGACCTACAGAAGCAGTTACCTATGCTCATAGTTATGTGCATAGTCCATACCAACGAGATGCTATCCTACTTCTTGGTAGTGATGATGGACTCATTACTTGGTTAAACGGAGAAAAAATACTTGAAAAAGATGTTTACACATCTTGGATCGCTGATCAATATCAAATACCTGTAACCTTAAAAAAAGGATGGAATAGACTACTTTGTAAAGTGAGTCAAGATGGAGGAGATTATCAACTTTCAGCTCGTTTTGTAGATGAACAAATGAATGATTTATCAAATCTAAAATATCAAATAAACAATCCAGAACTTTCTGGAACTGAAGGAGAATTCATTCGAGGATGGCTTATTAATGGTTTTCACCAAGACAGCCAGGATTCTTTTTATGAATATTTAGATACTAATTATTTAGGTACATCTGAAGCAAACATCATTCCAAGTGAGGGTGAATCAATGGGTGGAAACACATGGGAAGTAATTTCTTCTAGTGTTCCGTATATTGATTTAGATGAACATGGTAATGCAGCAGATTTTGGGGTAACTTATTGTTACACGCGTATTCACGCAGAAAACGATATTAATTGTGAGTTATGGACTGGTTACGATGATGGTATGAAAGCATGGTTAAACGGCGAGGAAATAATTTATGATAATCGTTATGGAGGTTACACGCCAGATATGAATAAAATACCGGTTAATTTAAAATCAGGAGATAATCATCTTGTGTTAAAAATATCTGAATGGATGGGAACACATGGATTTTCCGCTCGTTTTTGTACATCAACAGGTGAAAAGATCAATGGGCTTTCATTTAGTCCTAAATCAGAACCAATTTCATATATTGGGAAATGGTTACTAGTTGAACCATTCCATCATCAAGATGATAATCTTCGGTTAACTACAAAATATATTCCTAACGAATCAGATATTTCTCCTTCAAATGGTGAAGAAATCAAAGGTAAGATTTGGCAGCAGGCAATTGGTGAAGGGCGTCCTTTTGATATTGCAGATTTTTTTAATAAAGGTGATTGGGTTTTTTCAGAGGATATTCAATCAGCTGATCCGCCTGCATTATTTTATAATCTTTTTGCTTGTAGTGCCGGAAGATTTTCAGATGATAATTATTTAGCCGGATCTTATATTCTGAACACAACTTTTGGATTGGTTTCAATTGCATCGTCAAAAAGTGGAAGTATGCTAAATTTTCAAGATTTCACAGAACCATTATCTAAAGGGAAATGTATTGGTGATGCATTCGTTGATTGGTTTGATACTCAAGCACCATTTATACAATGGGAAAAGGAATGGTTTTATGGAATGATGATTTTTGGAGATCCAACACTTCAGATTGATCCAACGGGTGAACCATCTGTTAGCATAGAGATTGTTTCTCCAAAGAAAGGAATATTTTTTGAAAATCAAAAAATACTTCCGTTTTTCATACCCGTAGTTTTAGGTGATGCTACGATAAAAGTATCGGTTAATACTGCAAATCAAGAGATTAACAATGTTTTGTTTTATGTCAATGATGAATTATGGACTACTGATGATAATCCACCTTATGAAACAATCGTTGATAAGAACGCATTTGGAAAACAACAAATTAATGTTGTTGCCAATTATAATGAGGATGAATCAGTTTCTGATCAATTAGTAATTTGGAAGTTTTTTTAGAAATAATGGTGTAAAATAAATGAAAAAATCTATTGAAGAATGGAAGAAAATTTTACCTCACGAGGTATTTCATATCTTGTGGAATAATGGGACTGAGCATCCGTTTACTGGAAAATATGTCAATGAAAATCGTACTGGTATTTATCATTGCGCTGGATGTGATAATAAGTTATTTGATAGTAAGGATAAGTTTCATTCAGGTTCTGGTTGGCCAAGTTTTACAAAACCAATAGAATCCAATGCGGTAAAAAAAAATCTTGATTTAAGTTTGGGAATGAAACGAACTGAAGTTCGTTGTGCGTTTTGTGGTGGCCATCTTGGACATGTCTTTGATGATGGTCCTAAACCTGAAGGAACACGATATTGTATCAATTCTAAATCATTAAAATTTAAGAAAAAAGATAAAAAGTAATTATTCTTTTTCTGAAGTTTCTTTGTACGTTTTTATTTGTTGAAGAAGGTAGTTTTTGTATCGATCATTAGGAGTTTGTAATGGAGAGGTCATTGTTTCATTAATAGTAAGTGTGTTCTTTGTTGGAAATGATAACATGTTTTGTAAGAGGTCGTTATGTTGGATTGCAACATCCTCAATACTTGGATGCCCAAGTTTATTTTTTAGATGATATGGTTTTTCAAGATCTTCCATAAGATTTTCTCCCATTTTTTGTTGGTAATGTTTTCGTGCTTTAAATGTTTATTGACATACCTAAAGAAAAATATTAGTTTCAATCCAGTCGAAATTATTATAATCATATGCGCAACTAGGGTAATTATTAAAGGTTAAACCTTAAATTTATAATTTTTTGTTTATTTAATTATTTGTATCGATATTTTTATAAGGAAAAAATGGGTAATCTTTAAATGGATGGGAAAGAAAAAAGCTGCACTCTATACACGTGTTTCTACAGAGGATCAAGCTAAAGAAGGTTTTTCTTTAGATGCTCAATTGGATAAATTACGTGCTTATTGTACAGCAAGAGATTGGAAGATAGTTGGCGAATATGTTGATGATGGTTATTCTGGAAGAAATACAAGAAGACCTGCATATAAGCAATTGTTAGAGGATATCCATAGATGGGATATGCTTTTGGTCATCAAGATGGACCGAATTCATCGTAATTCGAAAAATTTTATGGTTATGATGGAGAACTTAAAAAGGGATAATAAAGAATTTGTTTCGATGACAGAATCTTTAGATACTTCAACTGCAATGGGACGATTTGTCATGGATATTATACAAAGGATCGCTCAACTTGAGTCTGAACAAATTGGGGAACGTGTCTATGATGGTATGGCTCAGAAAGCAAGGACAAATGGAGGGGCACTCGGTTTTAACATTCCGTATGGTTATAATTATGTTAATAATGAATTGATTATTAATAAAAAAGAATCTAGTATTGTAAAAAAAATTTTTGATTTGTATTTAGATGGAGAAAGTATGTATAAAATTGCAGAGCATCTAAATAATAAAAAAATTCCAACTAAGAAAAAGAAAAAATGGAGATCTCAAACGATATCTAAAATTTTGAAAAATCCATTGTATTGTGGTACTTTTCATTGGGATGAATATGAACATAAAAAAGTCCATCCCCCTATTATAAACGATAATATATTTAATAAATGTCAAAATAAGATAAAAAATAAATAAAATCTATTTTTATGTAACATTTATTTCATTTTAATAGATTTATATAGAAAATAACTAAAAAAGATTCAATAAATGCCTTTTTAGACAGAAAAGTAGGGGGGTAATAGTCCAAAAATAGTGTTTTAAGCTATTTTTCAAAATGACATCAAAATAATTCAAATATCACCTATTCAAAAAGCAAATTACATTTTAAGTGTGCTAGATTGTTTCTAGCATGCTTATACTACTTTTAGTTTACATTTAAATTTTTAAAGATCTTAACCTATTTTTTATCAACATCAAAATAGAAGTTGTATCATCGATTTTAAAAAAAATCAGTGTCAAAATTTTAAAATTCTTATGTTTTCATATACTAATTGGTATTTGTCAACTTCGGTAGACCGAAGTTGATAAGAAGGAAAACTTGCTAAAAATAGGTTTTTCCATTAAAAACAAGGGGGTTTTGGGCTAAAAATGGTGTTTTGAATTAAAATCCGATCAATCAATCATTTTTGAAAAAAAGAAATTGTAGATTCCAAAAAAATGTAGATAATATACATGCTAGATTAAATCTAGCACGTTAATTATTACTAAAATTAAAATTGTTTTAAAAACGAAAAACAAAAAAAAATTAATTCACATACGAAGATTTCGTCACATAATAGCATGATCATACAATTTAATTATATAATTTAATTAGTTAAAGTGATAGATTAATTACATTAATATTTAAACCCTAAAGCAAAAATAATGTAAAAATTAAATATTTAAAATCAATATAAAAATACGTAAAAAAAAATTGAATAGGCAAATATCTTTAAATTAACTCACTAGCATTAAAAAATTAATGTATTAGCGATAATACATAAAATAATTTAAAACATTACATTAATTCATGGGAAACTTTTAAATTGGAAAGAAATTTACCAGGATGCAATCAAACATCAAATAAAAAATAAAAAAGGAATTGACCATGTACATAGTAATAGTAGGTGCCGGCGGGATAGGCAAACG
>CAZYLG010000050.1:0-14610 GCA_964648565.1 uncultured Thermoplasmatales archaeon | reverse complement strand
TTTCAGATCAAAAAAAAGGTAAAATAATTCATAATAAAACATCAGAAAGAAATACTGATAGCCACTTCCATTCAATCTTTTTAATCTTGAAAAGATTCTTTTTTATATTTTATTTATTAGCGCTTTCTCATAATGAAAAATTCGTAACCAAAATATTCAGAATATTTTTTGAATGCATCAATTTCCTCCAAGGCTGATTCGAATACATCCAAGGCTCTTATGTTACCCGCATATTTTTCTTTTAAGATTCTAATCCGTTTTTCCATGGGAACATAGAACTCATCTATCCACGAGGAAACTGGAAGAGCGAAATGTGAAAGTAATTCAAAACCCGAGTGTTCAATAAGATTTATATTTGCTTGAACATCTGAGATGTCTGGGTATTCATCCGCCCAAAAATCAATGACTGGCTGTGGAGGGTTATCTTTAAAATATACTGCTTCAGTAACCGCCAGATATCCACTTGGTTTTAGCAATCTGTAACATTCTTTTAGACCATTAGCAAATCCAAGGAAATATAATGCTCCCTCAGACCAAACTATATCAAAGGTTTCTTTTTCAAAATCCATTTCATGCATGGATTGTAATTTAGGAATGATATTTTTTTGAACTTCTTCTATCCGAGCATTATTCATTAATTTATCTAAGAATGGTTGATAATTATCTAGTGCAAAGATTGTTCCTCTTGTTAGTTTTGCTAGTTCGATTGTCTGCATACCCGGCCCACATCCAATATCTAAAATCAAAGGTTTTAGCGGAAAATCTGTCATAAAAGAAAATGCTTTCCGAGTAGAAAAATTATCTCCTGGCCCACCTCGTGGCAAACCTGAATATAACTCGTAAAAATATTCCATATTTTCCATGTTACCCTCTCTAAATTGATTTCCTCTATTTTCCAAAGAGTATTCTGCGTTTATTTCTCAGATGATTCCTTTTTGCTTAAGTAATATACCATGCTAAAAAGTAATGCAAAGATTATGATCATACTTTCAAATCCTGGGGTTTCTGAAGTTTCATCCATTGAATCATCATCTTGAGTCTGATCATCAGATTGATTAGGTTCATTATCGGCATCATCTTGTTCTTCACCAGTTGTAAATGATCCTGATGGTGAAGTTGTGGCCCATTCATCTGGAGTTATAGTCATTTTCTCATTTGCATCCATTGAAAAATCTCCTTTTGACTCAGGAATGTAATCAATTTGAGGATCATCAACAAGAGATTCTGTGCTCTTAGTTGTCACTGTGAATGTAACGGGTATATCATAGGTTTCTACGACGAGATCATCATGGTCTTCAGAAACATAAAGTTCTATTTCTGCACCTTCATCATTCTGACCACTTGTAAAGATATATTCTCTTCCTACAAATGGTGAATTATAGAATTCTTTTGCGATAGTAATCGTATAATCCAAAGGATCACTTGCTCTTAGTTTTGTTACATCACCTCGTCGAAACTTAACTGAATGATCTGTGTTTCCATCAGATATTAAACGTGGTGTGAAGGTTATCTCATCCTTGGCATCCTTTGTATTTGTCACATTCTCAAAAGTATACAATGATGAATTATGCCATAGCATCAATGAATAAACCCCAGCATCATCTTCTGACCCAACAGTGCTATTTGAATGAATAGTAAGCGTAACATTACTTGGTAACATGAACATATCAACTGTTTCAACACTACCATCAGATTCATGAATTGGTGCTGAATAAGGTATCTCAGCAATAAGTTCGCCATTCACATATCCTGTTTTTCTACCAGAAGTATCTTCAGCATAAAATGATGCGTCTCCAGACCCATACATCAATGTTTGCATTGGATCAGGGAGTTTTTGATCAGTGATTTCTACTGTTGTTGGAGATGTGCCAATGTAATTCTTTGAACTTGGATTACCTATCACGGTATCATAAGGGGTATAGTAGATATTTTCATTCCAGGTTGAAGTACTGTTCCATTCATAGGACCACCATCCATCACGAGCCCAACCATCTTCTCCAAAGACAATGAAGGGATACTGATTAAAATTAGTATAATCCGTTGAATTGTGAGTGCTTGCATGTGCATGGTTTGGATCATAGATGAACACATTATACATATCTCCACCTAATGGAACAACTCGCCAAGGGACAACAGCATGGCCCTTGCTACCTTCGAAAATGGAGATAATTCCTGGTGTTCCATCATCTAAATCATCAATGATATCATCAAGAATATCATCAATAAAAGGGTGAAGGCCTGATCCCGATCGTTCTGGTTGAAGTAAATACTGAGCAGATTTTAAAAAAAGTCGATGGAAACTATATTGTCCTGCCTGCCGAGCATAATAATACGGCCAAGTATTATTCCACTCCTCCCTTTCAAGATCATCAATAGAAACTGCAGTAGGCTGTATCATATTAGCATAAATACTTGAGGACGTAGAAGCCAACTCCAAAGATAATGCACACATTCCATAACATTGACCACGTTGACCACCCTCTTTAACCTTATTTTTGTAAAGATAATCAGCATGAGGTTTTCGCCAACCATATTCCTCGTTCCACCAAACTTCATCACCAAAAATTGATTCCATCATACTCCAGCTCCAAGTATGATTCTCATCACATCCCCAGTTCGCAAAGGGTAAACCCCAGTGCCATTGCCATGGTGCACCTATCTCGATATCATCTCCTTCAACTCGTGTGGATCGATCTTCAGCATCATATGCTCTTACTGAATATCGCAATGTGCAAGGAGCAGAGCAATCATCAAGGACATCAACTCCATTGATAACCGAAATTGATTCATCAACCTCAGTTTGGGGTGGATCATAACTAAAATCAACTGGAACTCCATCACATGTAATAGTCATAAAATCAATTCCATCTGGATCAGTTGCTGTTGCTGTAATATCAATTTGTTGACCATCCATAGGAAGTAACCGATGTTTTGATGGTGTTGCATCGCCATATTCAAGTTCAATATCAATAGTAACCACAGGATCGCTTCCCGTTCCTTCGACCTCAACAGTAAAGGTTTCTCCTACAGGAGATTCTCCTCCCGTATCATCAGCAAAAATGCTGAAGGTATGCGTTCCAGTGCTTAGAACTTCAGAATAGGAACACGATAAAATTGTTTGTGTGTCTTCTGCTTCGCAATACTCTACTTCAACTCCTCCTTTCCAAATGGAAATATATTGCATTGCGATATCATCAGTGGCACTCACTTCTATTGTAACGGTGTCTCCAAATTGAGGATTTTCAGGAGTTATCGCATATTCATATTCACAGGGAGTAGTGTCTTCAGGAGGTTCTTCTGGAGGGTCGTCTGGTTCCTCTTCGCTTGATGATTTATACAAAATGTACAATTGAGGTTTATACCAATAGCTATCTTCACTTAAGAAACGGAGTGAGTAAGTTGATGTAGATTCAAAAGCAACTCCATAATTTGATCTTGAACCATCTGCCCAATCTTCAATAATGCTAGTAGATTCCCATTCATGCCAACCTGATGAAGAAACTGTAAGACTTGAAATGAGTCCCTGGTCTGGAGAAATATCCTTGTATGATATTCCTGAATTCCAAGTTACCGTGCTTTCATCCCAGTCTTCACGAATAGGATACATATCGATGGTAAAACTATAGCTAGGAGCATCTGAGGAATAAAGGCGGATTTCTGCGTCTAAAATTTCTGCGTCTTCTGGAAGACTTGATAAATTAAACTTGACGAAACTGACGAAAAGATACTCTGCTTCATCGCCACCAACTGTAAGATAATACTTATCTGAATCTGAATCATAATTCTTAGATGGAAAAAATTCATAGATATAAACTGAAGAACTGGATTCTAAAGTAGTTGAATATGTTTGAGGGGTAGATGGTGGAGCAGACATTGTTGGTTGGTTGAATACGGGCATTATTATAACAATTGCTAAAAATATGATAATAGAGTTAATTTTCTTTTGATTCATTTTTCTTTTGGCCTCCCCAAAAAAATTCAAATGTGGACTAGGTAATTTCAGATTTATTTTTAAATATTTCCTTTTAATTCCGGAAATTACGTAAAAATAAGATTATTTCGTTTATTTTCACAAAAAAATTAAGGCAAAATTAGCCAAAAAAGAGAAGCATAAGGAAAACTCCAAGGATTTTTGCAAGAGGATCAAAAAGAGGAATCCGTAAAAACCAAGGTATTTCTGCAGGAACTGGCCCTACATGTGGAACTATTGAAGAAGTTGTGACCCTGATGAATTGAACACTTGAAGAAGAGAGTTCATCTTTTAATCGTAAGATGGAAGAATTTTCTTCAAATTGATCGATGATTTGTAAATGATGAGAATCATCAATAAGGTAATAAGTAACTGTATATGATGAATTCCAAGGTATATTTTTTATGAAAAAATCATAACCCATATCAGTTGAATCAAAATTACTTAACAATATAGAGATATTTGTTTTATCTTCTGAAATACCTGCTAATCTAGTTATTCCTTGTTTGGCATCAATTGTTGGATTTTGTAAGCGAATTGGTGAGTCTTTGATTAAATAATTGAAGGCTAAATATGAGAGCGCAGGATTTTTGAATAGTCCATCATAAGAAAACAAACTAAGATCAAATCCAATAAATCGAGTGAGAAAATTATTATCTTGGGTTGCTCGATAACGGAACGCATGATCGATTTCAGCATCTTGAAACGTTGACAGAGAACAAGCGGTAAACGCTGCATTTTTCGCATTGTCTTTGTCCCGTTGTGGTGTTAGAATGTTAATGTTCCATTCTGTGTTGATACTCTCCACATCATAAAAACCATAAGAATCAAGTAAATTTCTAACAAGTTTTGATCCATTATACAGTTGAAACGGAGTATCTGCATACATATGCCAGGAGTAAAAATCTAGTGGAATCTGGTTTTCCTTTACAAATGAAAGAAAACGAGTTGTAAAATTCTTATTAAAAATCGATGATGTACAAGGCCCACCTATTTTGAGCGTGGGATCATATTGTTTCAATGTTACTGCGGTTTCTTGATAAAGATTGAAGTATTGCTCTGTTGTTCCATTCCAAAAACCACTTAAATCAGGTTCATTCCAAATCTCCCAATATGAAATATTATAATGGAATCCATCCGCCCAGCCATCATTATAATGCATCACGATATGCTTGCAGACCTCAGCCCATTTGGTCTTGTTTTCTGGAGGTTTACGGAGTCGTTCCTCAGTACTTGCACTTTCACCTAACCTGTAGAATACGTTACAATCCGCGTTAATAATACTTGTAATGTATTTGTCTGATAATGTGAAATTATAATTTGATGGATCTAGGGGATCTTTACTCATGTTTGGAAAAATCATACTGATATCAGTTGGTCCACTGAAATCATGATTGCGAACAAAATCAAGACCTGTTTCTCTAAATTGACCAGTAAGATCAACACCTTCAATACTCGGATTTGGAATCGGGCCACAGTTAATCTCAGAAAAATCAGTGATTAATCCCTCTGTTTTCTTACAATCAAACACTATTGATAACTCATCTTGATTTAATAAAGATGAATCATCCATCTGAATAAGTCCTGTTGAAAACGGTACTGAAACGAGAAGGAAAATTAGCAAAAAAATAAAGCAGGTGAACCATAAATCCGATGTGATAGCAATCTTAGACATCATAAAAACTCCGCATTATCAACAATTATTTTTCCAAATTTTATAAATAGTTCATAATATTTTAATATATTTATCAGAAATCAAAATGAAATGAATGAAAAATAATTGAAATTTGGAAAGTACCAAACGAAAACATAAACTACTTAAGTCAAATTTTTATATTTATTACAGATAAAATATTTTAAGGGAGTTATTTGAAGATGAAAGGAAAAAAGATTTTTATTTCACTCATGCTTGTTTTCATCTTATTTTCTAGCAGTTTTTCCTCACTATCCTTTGCTATTTCAACAGAAAAAAATCGATTAGAGACAAGTAATGAATCTCAAAAAAATCGATTACAATCTCAAGAAGACAACATTACATATTATGCAATAATCATTGGAATTGAACACTATCAAAATAACATCCAATCAAAAAGATCAACTATCGATGAAACTGCTCTTGCAGTTTATGATAAACTTATCACTGGAAAAACGTTTAATCAGGAAAACATAAGACTTCTCATCAATGAAAATGCGACAAAAAACAATATCAAAAACACGTTACAAGACTGGTTAGATCCCCAAGAAACAAAAGAGGACAGAGTATTGTTTTATTTCATCGGGAAAACTGACAAAATAAAAGGCGCAACGCTCTTTGAAGCAAATACAATTTCTTATTGCTACGATTCAACAAACACAACCAATCCTAATGATAAAATTACGGATAAAGAATTTGACACATGGTTTGATCATCTTGATTCAAAACATATCAGCCTTATTTTTGATACAAGTTATGCAAAACAAATGCGTGCACTACCCCAATTTGAAAGAATAATTCTTAGGTCAACAGGACATCTTTTTCCACAAACAAATCCCACAGATGATTCATTGCCACATACCCCCTTTTCCCATTTCATCATTAAAGGATTAAATGGATATGCTGATGAAAATGATGATGGTGAAATCTCACTAAAAGAATTATTCACTTATACAAAAATACAAAGCATTCAGCATTCACTGGAAACATTCATCACTAAAATTAAACAATTAGACTTTCGCTTTCACCCGCAATTCCCAAGTATTTCAAATAGATACCTTGGCGTATTCTCATTGTTTACACTCCCCTTTGGATGGAAACAACTCACCGACAATGGATTTGGCAAACAATCAAACTATGCTACAAGAGGCACCACGATTTTTAATGAAGAACTCTACATTGGCACCCAAAATAATTTGCTGCCACAACGATCAACAACTGAAGAACAAGCACTTGCCATTACTTCAGCAGCTCTTGTCCCTGATTTTTACGAATTATTCGGAGATCTAACCACGCTTCCATCAAGAATTGCGATGCATCTGATGACCTTTGTTAGTCAAGGATGTGAACTCTGGAAATATAATTACACCACAGACAGTCTTACGAAGATTATTGGTAGAAAATCGCTTAGTGGAATATCTGCGGGTTTTGGATCTCATTTTAATGCTGCTGCAGCAATCATGCACGTATATAAAGATCAGTTGTATGTAGGAACCTGGAACACCCCACTTGGAAGTTTTTTATCACCAAATAGGAAAGGATGTGAACTCTGGCGAACCTCAGATGGACTAGAGTGGGAACAAGTCGTCGGACACAATGCACTATATACCCCTGGCGGATTTGGAAATCCAGATAACACTGGTGCCTGGAGTATTGAAACATTTAATGATCATCTTTATGTTGGAACCATGAACTGGGATTTTTCAGATACAGGTGGTTGTGAAGTTTGGCGAAGTAACGATGGACTTCATTGGGAACAAGTGGTTGATCATGGCTTCAAACCATTTATGAACACAACTAATAGTGAAAAACGAGCAATAAACACGTATGCCTGGTCCATGGAAGAATACCAAGATCACCTATACATGGGAACGTTTAATTCACGAGTATGGCTTCGTGATGAAGAGGGAACTGGTTGTCAACTATGGCGAACAAGTGATGGGAAAAATTGGGAAAAAGTACTTCTACCCAATGGATTGACTGGCGAGTATCAAAATGGATTCGGCGAAGGCGAAAACTATGGAATCCGTCGGATGGTTGTCTACAATGACGAACTGTATTGTGGAATTGCCTCAAGTTTTTTTCATAATCATGGCTGTGAAATCTGGAAATATGATGGATCAGATTGGACACCAATCGTTAGCGATGAAATACCAGATATCTCAAAAAATGATGCACGATATGATGGATTTGGAAATACGATGAATAAATACGTTTGGTCCATGGTAGTCACTAACGATAATAAACTATGGATTGGAACAGGTAACGGCCAAGTGTATCTTCCATTTTTGTTCAAAGGAGAAAAAAATCATGAGTATTTCACCACACATACTGAAGGATGTGAAATCTGGTGTTATGATAGAAAAACCTGGATGCCTGTAATCAAAAATGAAATCGGATTGAAACCAAACGGGATTGGAGACAGTGCAAATCTTGGTGCACGGTCAATGATTGAATATCCAGAAAATAGTGGAAATCTTGTGGTTGGCACCTTTAAATTATTTAACCCAATCCCATCTCAAGGCCGAGAAGGCTGTGAACTGTGGATGAGATACACAACATAAGTTTTTTTACCATTGATGTTCAGGATTTCGTGGAATGATAATCCATCCAACAAAATAAGCTAAAACAATAAAACCAACTGAAGCAAAAAACAGCAGGATATAAAGGATACGAATGATTGTTGGATCAACATTAAGATATTCAGCAAGTCCTCCAAGAACCCCACCAAGGATCCGATCCTTTCCCGATCGGTACAATCGTTTATACCCAACTTGATCACAATTCTGATCAATACCTAATTCACTATTGCTATTTTCATTTCTACTTTGTTGCGAATAGGATTCTTGTTTTGAAGAGGTAACCACTCCAATGTACCCAAGAAGTAGAATGAGAACTGCAAGTGGAAAAATGAGAGCCTCAAAAAAATCAGTGAATGTGTGAACTAATGCTAAGTCAAATTGAGTAGCAATAATCGCAAGAATCTTAACTGCTACCCAAAACCAGACCACGAACACGATTGCTCCAATCAATGGAGAAACAAAGCGAAATGGTTTGATCTTTTTTGAGAAATAGTGAGAGTAACTAGATAAAAAGAAAATGATGAGAAAAACAAGCAAAAGAGATTCTAAAAATGTACTGATCTCTTGCATCCATGGACGAGTCTGTCCGAAAAAAGACAACATGTTGATAATAATGAAAAAAATAACAAAAGCAACAAGAGCTGAAAGAACTGGTCCTAATACACCAAATGTTTTATCATACCAGGTTTCAACTCGTTTTCCAGCATCTTCAAAAGATGATTCGATCTTCTTTCCGATATGTTCAACTTCTTCACCGAAATGATCCATGTTTTGTTCGAATTGTGATTTAGAAGATGAACGAGATAATTTTGCTCCACAGTGCTGACAAAACGTTGCGGTTTCTGGGTTTGTTTGGTGACATGAAGGACATTTTTTCATGGATAACACATTTTAAATTTAGAGGTTTAACAATTGTTTTCTTTAAAAAGGTACGGGTTTAATCAGATCAGATAGATACGAAATTACTATTCTCCTTTTTTCGGGTTCCAAAATATTCTTCTAATCCATCAAGATCTTTGGTAAGCATATTTAACTCCTGAATGATTTTTTTATACTGTGCTTCAGTTAATAATGGTTTTTTAATATTCGGGCAAGGCAACTCTTTTATTGTTCCTTGTAATCGACACACAAGAGGTCTTACAGGATAAATTGTACATCGATTTCCCTGTAAGTAAGGACATCTCATTTGATTCCTTTTAAATTCTTCAAAAGAAAAAGTAAGATAACCCATATGATGTTGTTTCAGATACTCTCTAATATTGATTTCTTCTGGTTTAAACCACCAGATGGGATTTGAACATTGTAGGCAGTGTTTACAATCAAAAGAAGGAACTTTTGCATAAATCATATTTAACCGTCGAATTACTTCGGCCTTTGGAATGATATTCATTTTTAACTAAAAAAGTATAAAAAAATTCATCTTATCAACATTGAGAACTGATTCCAAGGAAAAAAGAAAAAAATTCTTTGGAAAAAAAGGCTCTTCTTCATTTTTTTATAACAAAAGAAACACAATACCCATAATGATAAAAACTCCTGCTGCAACTCTATTAATTGTTTCTTTTGAAATTCTTTCAGAAATCAGTTTTCCAAAGAAAATAGCAATAATAGAAAGAATCGATAACGCAATCATTGACCCAAGAAGGACACCGATCGGATTGAATCGGGTTGCAAATAAGGCGGCAGCAATTTGCGTTTTATCGCCCCATTCGGTGAGAAGAATAAGAAAAAACGAGGTGACAAATGGAGTCTGATAGGATTTTGTTTTTTCTTCTTCGTTATTTTTATTAATTAATATCAAAATGCCAAACAAGATAAAAACAATACCAGAAACAATTTTCAAATAAAAGATTGGTATGAACGTCGTTATCCATGACCCGGCTGCAATAGCTATTCCATCAACAATTAAAAAAGCAAGCAATACGCCAAATAAGATTTGAAGATGTTTTGTGGTTTTAGAGGAAAGAAGAAGAACTGAAAGTTGTGTTTTATCTCCAAGTTCAGCAATCGCAATTGCAATCAATGGTATAATGATATCTTCTATTATACGTATCTACTCCACTATTTTTTACTTGAATGAAGGAAATAATAAAAAAAGTTATCCTATCGTTAATACCCTTTTAAAAAAACTTTACATTTTTCATTGAAAAAACGAAAATAAAAAACAATCAAACATATACGAAAAAGGCCAGAAAAAGTAGAGATGACTCATCCCAGATTGTGAAGAAAGATGAGAAGAAAAGTCTGGGAGAACTCCTCACTTTCTGCGGTTGAGATGGGATGGTAATGCACTCCTTAAAAAACTACCAGCCCAGACTTTTTCATTACTTCTACTACTAAGCATAAAATGAGAGTTTAAGTACCTTTTTCGCAGGTGAATATGTACATAACTATGAGATAAATATTAATCAGTTATATGGTCTTATTATACATTTACGCGCATTTAGTAAAATCATTATTTCAATCCAATACACTAGTTGATGAATCAGATTTTTCAACACAGAAAACTGATTATCAGATATCACTTGAATAAGATGAGTCATACGTTAGTAATGTTGAATGTGAAGATGGTACTTACTATCAAACCATCTTTGAAACAAAATAAATAGAGTACTATCCTCACAAATAATTAAGTTATTAACGATACATTTGATTATATCTGCTTAGAACATGACTGCTACAAATCATCGAAAACACATTATGTCCAATCCTGTGATTCGATTTATTCTTCTTTTTTTAGGAGTTCTTTTTCTGTTTTTAGGAATCATTGGAGTGTTTATCCCCCTCCTTCCCACCACACCATTTTTACTTCTTTCTGCTGCATGCTTTGCACGAAGTTCCAAAAAATTTTATCATTGGCTTCTTACCAACAAATGGTTTGGATCATACATTAGAAATTATCATGAAGGAAAAGGTATAGCATTACCCGTGAAAATCATTGTAATCACACTCCTTTGGATTACTATACTTGCTTCAATACTCCTAATTTCACCACATTTTTGGATAAAAATCGTTCTCATCATGATCGCTGTTCTTGTAAGCCTTCACATCATCTTAATTAAAACATACAAGTAGCAATCAAAAAACACAATTATTTTTTTACTGGTTTGATCCATTTTCCTTCGATCGCATGCTCATAAATCTCACGATTATGATCACCAATGAAGATCTTTTCACCCTTTTTATGTTTAGTTCTCGTCGTCCAATTCGTAAATGATTTACAAACCACGTATCGTTCAACACCAGGAATTGATTTAGGAAGATGACTGGCATCTGAATGTTTCAGTAATTCTTCCTGACGCTGCATTTTAAACTGTGAATAATTCCCTTTATACGATTTCAAAGAGCCTTCTTCCATGAAAAAAATGGTATCAGTTACCTTATCAAGAAAACGACGATCATGAGAAACAACTAGAACCGTTCCAGTATACGTTTTCATTGCCTTTTCAATCGCACTTTTCGATTCCATATCCATATGATTCGTTGGTTCATCAAGCATCAAAAAATTATATGGGTGAGTAAGCAAACGAAGAATAGCCAACCGCGCCCGTTCCCCACCAGAAAGTTTGCCAACCTTCCCATACATCATCTCTTTAGGAAAATCAAATTGACCAAGTAATGCCTTCGCATCATTTTCTGAGACATTGTGTTGATCTCTTCGAACTTCATCGATAAGCGTATTCTTTGGTTTCAAAGAAAGATGACCTTGATCAAAATATCCCCATTTCACCCCAGAACTCAAATGAATCGAACCATGATCAACTGGTTCTTCTCCAGTTAACATTTTCAAAAACGTGGTTTTTCCACATCCATTCGGTCCAACCAAACCAATCTTTTGCCCTGCAAGAATCTCAAACTGTTCATCATCCAAAATAATAGTTTCATCAAATCGTTTTGTAACATTTCTTCCATCAGCAACATTCTTACCTGATTTAAAAACTGATTTAAAATGAAATTTAAGAAAAAAGGATTTCAATACTTCATCTTCACCCAAATCTTCTTTTTCTAACCGTTTCACTTTACTAGCAATTTGACGGTCAAACCGATTACGGCGACTCATTATTTCAATAACTTTTTTTTGTCGTTTTAATTCAGCTCTTTTCTTTTTCATTGCCTGTTGTTTAATATGATTCCGCATCTCTTTTTGTTCTTCATACTCTTCAAATGTTGCATTATAGGTCGCAATATTTTTTCCTTCAAACTCAAACACTCGATCCACTAAATCATCCAGTAAATAACGATCATGGGAAATAATCAAAACCGCATTTGGAAAATCAGCGATTTGTTCCTCAAGCCACTCTATCGTTGGAATATCAAGATGATTCGTTGGTTCGTCAAGCAGTAACACATCACAATCCTTTGATTGAGCAAAAATACTAGCAAGAGCGATTTTTTGACGTTCACCACCAGACAAAAGTTTTGTTTTCGTATCTTTAGAAATATCATTCATATACAATTTTTCTAAAATTTCAAGAGCAGCATCCCATCGATTGCCACTAGTAAGTTTATTTGCTGAACTTTTTAGTTTTTGTAATCGGTCAATAACATCTTCATACTCAGGAGAACTATAAATAGAAGGATCTTCCAAACGAGATTCCAATGTTTTTATCTCTCGTTGAATGGATGTAGGCTGAGTGGTTCTAAGAAAAAAATCATACACGGTAGTATCTTGCTGAGAGATTGCCACTTGATCCAAATATCTCATATTCAAATCTTCTTCAGTGTTCACATGACCAAAACTGGGATTCATCCATCCTAACAAGATTTTAAACAACGTGGTCTTCCCACATCCGTTCGGTCCAAGAAAGCCTATGCAATCAGATCTATGAATATCGAAAGTGACATTTTCAAATAAAACGTCTCCACCAAAGGATTTCGTTATATCATTAGCTTTAATTACGGCCTTCATCAGAAGGGCGTAATACGGTTCTACTGTTTAGTACTTTAGCCTTAACCATGCCTAATACTCTAAGGAAAGATGTGAATAAAATGAAGAAAATATCGATTATCCATCAACAATTATTCTTTAGTCTTCGCATAGACTTCTCTGAGTGGAACATAAAACACAAGCACTGCAATGAATAACCAGAGAAGTATACCTGGAAGAATTGGAGGATACTGAAACACCGTAAGATTCAATCCCGCGATAATAATAAATGCTACAATCACACCAGTCAATGCTTCACCAGCAATAAGGCCTGCGGTAAACAACAAACCAGTTCGAACTACTTTTTCCTTTGGTTTTACTTCAGTTTGTTTAATCGCAAGTTCCCATTCAGTAGCCTTCTCACCATCATCAGATCCAAATTTCTTCTCAATTTGTCTGTTAGTAAGATGACGAATGATGCCCCCACAAAAAATAGGTGTTGCAAGAGTAAATGGTAAATAAATACCAATTGCCACAGGAAGCACGGGTAAATCAATGAGAATCAATACAAATGCAAGAATTATACCAGCCATCACAAATGGCCACACCATCTCACCGCCAAGCACCCCTCTAATAATACCACTCATCAAAAAAGCTTGAGGCGCTGGAAGATTCGGACTGCCAATAGTGTATGCTTTATCAAGTGCTGAAACAACCAGTGCAAGTACTGGTGCTGCAGCCATAATACCTATTAATTCAGCGATTTGTTGCTTTGCTGGTGTTGCCCCAATCATTTGACCCGCAGTCATCGACTGCAAAACATCTCCAGATATCGCAGCACAACACGCAATCACTGCAGCAATCAATAACGCTACACCATAAGCATTAATGTCACCAGAAAGTCCAAAACCAAGAAGAATTAATGAAGTAATCAATAAAATTGAAACAGTGACACCGGAAGTCGGATTATTACTTGATCCAACAAGCCCAGCCATATATCCAGCAATTGCACTCGCAATGAATGCAAAAAGAATAGCAAACACCGCCATGATTCCAGATATGACCCATTCATTAGAAATCCAACCATACAATAAAAATACCGGAATTGTTAAGGCACCAATAGTAAGAAAAACCCATTTGAAATTAAGATCTTGATCAGTTCTTTTTTTAGTATTTGCTTCTCCACTACTCTTTATTCCAATAATTGCCTCACGGATACCATCAGCAAGATTATGACGAAGGGTAAAAATAGTCCACAATCCACCAACTACCATAGCACCAACACCAATATATCGGATGTAATTACCCCAGATCTGGTAAAATCCCCAGATGAACTTACCAACTTCTAGATTTCCGGCACCCATCACCATCGCATCAGCTATCTCAGCACCAGTAAGTGGAGTGGGAATTCCTGTTGCAAGTGCGATTAATGGAGCAAGAATCGCCCAACCAATAAGTCCTCCAACAAAAACAAATGAAGCAATTTTTGGTCCAATAA
>CAZYLG010000049.1:0-14863 GCA_964648565.1 uncultured Thermoplasmatales archaeon | reverse complement strand
CATAGGAGAAAACGCGTTCTACTCAAAAAAATATCAGTTGAGAAGATTACAAAAAAGAATGCATGGTCGAAATTTGATGTTATTCCTTATGCAGGAAGCAGAGTTTTTGGTGAGTTAAGTGAGTATCATCTTGGAGGTGGATGGTATCAGAGTGTAACTGGTGAGAAATTTAGATCGGGTATTTCATATCCTGCTGGTTGTAAAATACGATATTCATCTGATTTACAATCAAAACCGTTACATATGAATCAGATTCATCAATGGGGCATTAAGAATAAACTTGAACGAATTGGATCTGATATCAATGATTTTTTAGAATATGTTGTTGATAATAATCTTGCTTTTCTTAAAGTTGATTCAGTTCAATCTATTGAACCTGAGGTAACGTATGATATTCAGGTTGAATCTGATCATGAGTTTGTTGCCAATGGTATGGTGTCACATAATTGTTTGGGTAAATATCATCCGCATGGTGATCAGTCTGTTTATGATACGATGGTAAGGATGGCTCAAGATTTTTCGTTGCGCTATCAGTTAGTTGATGGTCAGGGTAATTTTGGGAGTGTTGATGGTGATTCTGCTGCAGCTATGCGTTATACTGAGGCAAGATTAGCTAAGATTTCTCAGTTGATGCTTGAAGATATTAAAAAAGAAACAGTGGATTGGGCAGATAATTTTGATGGTTCACTTCAGGAACCTGTGGTGTTGCCTGCTAAACTTCCGAATTTACTGATTAATGGATCATCAGGTATTGCGGTTGGAATGGCAACGAATATGCCACCACATAATCTAAATGAGGTTGTTGATGGAATAGTTAGGATTATTGATGATCCATATTGTTCTATTCCTGATCTGATGGAGGTTATTAGTGGACCTGATTTTCCGACTGGCGGCATTATTTATGGTAAAGGTGGTATTTTACAGGCGTATACTTCAGGGAAAGGGTTGATTAAGCTTCGAGCGCGGACTCATGTTGAAGAGAAAAATAATCGGAAAAGGATTATTGTCACTGAGATTCCGTATCAGGTGAATAAATCGAAGTTATTGCAGCATATTGCTGAACTGGTGAAGCAGAAACGCCTTGAGGGTATTTCTGATCTTCGTGATGAAAGTGATCGCAATGGTATGCGGATTGTTATTGAATTGAAACGTGATGCGATTGAGGATGTGGTGTTGAATCTGTTGTTTCGGCATACCCAGCTTCAGACTACTTTCGGCATTAATAATTTAGCATTGGTTGATGGCGAACCTAAATTTTTAGGACTAAGGGATCTATTGCAGTATTATGTGGATTATCGGGTTGAAGTAATCACTCGTAAAACGATTTATGAATTAAATAAAGCAAAAGCAAGAATGCATATTCTTGAAGGATTGATGATTGCTCTAGACCATATTGATGCAGTGATTGCACTTATTCGGAAGAGTAAGGATGCTGATGAAGCAAAAACAGGGTTGATGGAAGAATTTGAATTGTCTGAAAAACAAGCGAAAGCGATTCTTGATATGCGATTGCAGAAGTTAACCGGTCTTGAAATTGAGTCAGTTAAATCTGAATATGAAGAGGTAAAAGCATTAATTGAACAATTAGAATTATTGTTAAGTGATAAACAACATATCCTTGATGAGATCAAACGTGAACTGTTAGAGATGAAGGAAACTTTTGGTGATGAACGAAGATCTGATATCGTTGAAGGGGAAATCACTGTCGAAACTGAGGATCTTATTCCAGTGCAAGATGTGATTGTGACCATTACTGATAGTGGGTATATTAAACGGATTTCTTGTGATACGTATCGAGTGCAACATCGAGGTGGTAAAGGACTTATTGGAATGAAAACCAAGGAGGAAGATGTGGTGGTGGATTCGTTTATGACCTCCACTCATGATTACATCATGTTTTTTACTAATTACGGAAAAGCTTTTTGGTTGAAAGGATATAAGATTCCTGAAGGTAGTCGCCATTCTAAGGGTAAAGCTATAGTGAATTTGTTACCACGGCTTGATAAAGATGAATTCGTGCAAACCGCGATTCCAATTCATGAGTTTGATGATGATCATTTCTTAGTGTTTTCAACTAAGAAAGGTCTGATTAAGAAAACAGTGTTATCTGCATATCAGAATGTGCGAGTAAATGGGATTCGTGCAGTAAGATTGGAAGAGGATGATGAGCTGGTAGGAACCCGATTGTCCGATGGATCCCAGACCATTATGCTTGCAACCGCAAAAGGTCAAGCTTGTCGGTTTGATGAAACAGAGGTGCGGCCGATGGGACGAGTTACTCGTGGTGTGATTGGTGTTCGTTTGAATCCTAAGGATTATGTGGTCTCTGTAGCAATTGTTGGTGAGGATGGTGACTTGTTGACTATTACCGAGAATGGTTTTGGGAAACGTACGCCGATTTCAGAATATCGAAAAACGCATCGTGGCGGTAAAGGAGTTCGTACGATTATTACTAATGATCGGAATGGTCATGTGATCTTTGTTCGTGAGCTTACGGATGAAGATGAGATTATGTTGACCAGTCGGGATGGTATGGTGGTTCGTATTCCGGTTAAGGATATACGTCGGCAAGGCCGTAATACGATGGGTGTTCGAGTGATGAGATTAAATGAGGGTGATTCGGTTGTATCTGTGGCAAAGATGGTTGAATCATCTGAAGATGATGAAGAAATTGATGAATCCTGTGAAGAGAATGGATCTGAAGGAAGCAGTGAGGACTCAATAGATTCTTCTGAATCAGAAGATATAACTGAAGAAGAGTGAGTAAAACCTATTTTTTACTCATTTTTTTATTATTTTTTTTGTTTTAGTTCCGTGGTTGATATGGATTGAATGCAGGATCACCGTAAAGAGTGAATTCATGGACTGCAACGTATTTTTTGGCTAATGCTCGTGTTTCTTCAAAAATCTGGGGTTGTGGTTCTTGATTTTGTGTTGAAGGATCAAAGAAGTCAGGTATAGCTGAACTCATTAGTGGTGGCGTCCAGTAAAACGTGGAATTTGCATCTTTTGGAAGATACTGATTTTTTGCATCCCGAAGAGCACGACCCGTTGTTGAATCATCACGAATAAGATTGACAATGAAATCTTCTCCGAGGACGGCACCGAAATGAAAATCAGGATATTCATTTTTTACAAGATAATTAAATGTTGCTTTTAACAATCCTAAGGTTCCAATTCCCCATCCACCGGGAAGCGGCCGTGGATCTAGATAACCGGGATCAGCAGTAACTCGAGTTGCTCCAACATATGCATTGATTCCTGCATGTAGAAATGTTTGTGAAATGGTGTTTTCTGGTTCTAATCCATCAGTTCGGCCAGTGATACAGCTGACCACAAACATCACGGATGGACCATATTCCATTCCATTGACTGACCGAATGTCAAATGCTCCTTTGGCATTCAATCCACTACCGAGAGGAGGATAAATTCGTGCAAGTGGAGAAATCAATGGTATCCCCCGTGCATCAACGAGAATATCACCGTGTTCAAAGAGATTAAATGAACCGTGAGCAAATGTAAATATTAGGTTACTATTGAGGTGATCTGTTGCTCCAGTTACTTTTGTATCTGAAGAAAGAAATGAAACTATGTTACTTGGAAATAATATTCTATTGAGTAATCCGGTTTGTTCAATGAGATCAATATCTTCTTTTGAAAAACCTTCTCGTTGAGATGCTGCTAAAAAGGTTCCTTTTACATTCATAAAACCGGTTTCTAATGTATCTTGAAGACGTAGGTTAATAAACGTGCTTTCTCCAGTTGGGAACTTTGTTGGTTCTCCTCTCCCACCATAGATGAGATGACTAAGTCGAGTGAGTACTGGTAGGTTTTGGAATTCAAGTCCACAACCTGTTGAAACTAATGCATTATTTTTCCAGTCACCATATCGTTGCAATAATGTATCGTAAAACACGGTTCGTGCGATAAGAGCACTAGCATCTTGAACATCATACCCTGTCACCCTGCCGATTATGTTTTCCTGGTATGGCCAGTAACTATAGGTATTGTTTTCAATGTCATCGGGTTTAGGATCGATATCTGCATAAATGAAATCACTAGGAAGTGCAAAACCACTCATGTATGCAGCATTGTTATCTGGCATTCCATCAGGATTTTTGTAGTAATACATGGGTATCATGGTAGGATCTGCAGTAATTGCTATGTTGATTGGATTGTTTTTATAATGATTTCTTAATTGCTTTAGGGAACTCACCGGTATATCTGCTAGTGTTGCCAAGAGTTGATTTACCTCTTCATGGATTTGTAACGTATGCTCGTTTGATGGTTCGATAAGATTTGGGTTTGATCCAGGTTGCGTAATCCCTGGGCATTGCGCTCCATTGTGAAGAACGTCATCATCTGCAGCGAATGCATACTCAGGTTTTGCTAGAATAATTCCTTGATGATATGCTGTTAAATAAGGGGCAATCATTGAAAGTTTATCCATCAATGGAACAATAGGAGTGTCAAGTTTTTCCACAGTTATATCTAAATCATATCTGCCGGATTGTGCCCCAAACCATTTTCCAAAAAGTTGCACTTGGTATTCACCAGGTTTATTATAAATCGTTGTTTCAAAATGAATTTGATCCTGAATGATATCTCCTTGATTATTACGAACCGGTATTCCACCCATAGTTCCATCATAAAGATAATTGATTCCTTCGGGGCTTTTCACTAAGAAAATGATTTCGTCTCCTAGTTCGCTTGTATATTCTGAATTTTTATTTTCAATGGTAATGCTTACTTGTGCATATTTGTAATCAGAAGGGATGGTAAATGGATGAGTTGCTGCATTTCCTTTTGTGATCATACCAATAAGTTGAGATGGTAGAAATGCAGTAGATCCAACAATACCACTATAAGAATAATCAGTTGAATCAAGTACAGTTGGTTTGGTTACATCTAATGGGTTTGCAATTGTTAGATATTCAATTGGTTGATTGAACACATGTTCATGAACCATGATGAGTTCTTGATGAACGTCATCAATCTTACTTAGAGGGGTTACTGAAATATTGAAAGAGGGATCAATGCTGAGATCTCCACAAACATATATTTTGTTTGTTTCTAAATCGGTCAACACATTTTTTATTTCAGTATCAAAAGAAGAAGTGATAAGAATTGGAATATTCAAATATGAAGCGATTGGAGCAGCGGGAACACCCATATTATATCCTTGTTGATCTTGTTTGATAATCATAACTGTTGGACTTGTTTCCCAAAATGTTTCAGCAACAAATAATGATGCATCTTTTGGGGAAAACACGTTTCCAATCACTAGATCTGTAAGAATTCCTAGTTCTCCTTCAGTTCGTAGAACAGCAGAAGAAGGATCCGTGAAATTTTTCACATAAAAAGGTATCACGTTTTGTTGTCCGCCAGTACCATAATGAACGGCTAACGGAGTTGCAAGGAGGGCATAAAAAGGATTTGCATCTGAAACAGTAATTGCTGTTGGTCTTGTTGCACTGATGATTGATGAGGTGGGTTTAAACACCGTTGTTATGTTTTCGTTTTGTTCAGCAACTCCTGCAAATGAAGCAAAGCCAAGTGAGGAGATAATAAGGCTGAGGCTAAGTAAACAATTGAAAAGTTTTTGCCGGTTATTCATAACAGTTCACGAATAATATTATAATTTATTATTTATTTAAATGTTATGAATGGTAAGAAAAAAGAGTGGAGGAAAAAAATTAGGAGAATTGATTCGCCGGTTCATACGGATTAAACGCAGGATCTCCAAGAACATTATATTCTAACTGACACGTATATTTCTTTTCCATACGAGTAAGATCGCCATCAGAAGATGATTTCATGTTATCTAAAAGAAAATCTAAATCTTGTTGTGTGTTCAATTGCAACGATAATGGTGGTGTCCAGAAAAATTCAGAATCAGCATCATCCATGAACTGATTTCTAGCATTACGAAACGCAGTCCCAACATCCGTATCATCTTTTGTTAAATCAGTGAAAATATCTGAAGCAAGTAATCCTGAAAAATGAGGATCCTGTAAATCTGGATTTCTCATAGTTTTCCATAATTCAATTAAACCTAATCCCTTTGGTCTGGCACGAGCATCAAGATATCCTGGACCTGGTGAACCTCTAGACGACGCAATAAATGAATTTACACCCGCATGTAAATATGCTTGACTTGTCGTACATTTTGCGGGGAATCCGTCAATACGACCAATATAACAACTTTCAACAAATACAACAGAGGGTCCCATATCCATATTTTCAACATATCTTACATTATAACTACCGACATTTCCAAGCCCCGATGAAAACTGCGGAAAAATCGCAAAAAAGAATCTGTTAAATAGATTTTGAGCGATAACTGGACGAAATCCTATTGAATTCGTTTGGACGTCTCCATGGGAATACCCCATTGGTTGACCATGACCAAATGAAAATATATAATTACTATTCATTTGATCTTCTCCACCAGTGATATCATCAGCTCCTAAAATCAATTTTGCTCTTGGTTTTGGGAACAATATAAAGTTTAAAACGCCTAACCGATTAATTTCATTGATAACCCCATCAGATAATCCTTTTCTCATCGATTTAGCATTTTCAGTGGAAATGATATTGAAATCTCCAGGTTCTAAATGTTCTTGAATAATTAGATTATGGAAATGAGCTTCACCAGTTGGCCATTTAAATGGTAAATCATGTGCACCAAGTAATTTTCTTATTGAATCAACCACTGGAACTCGCTGGAAATCAGTTCCACTGCCAGTTTGAACTAACGCATTATTCTTCCAGTCATCAATAGATTCAACCACATGTTCATAGAATACGGTTCGAGCCACAAGCGCACTAGCATCTTGAGCATCCCAACCAGTGATTCTTCCCACAATGTTTTCTTGATGAGGATATTTTTCATCATAGGTTGATAAAAATTTATCCCGTGGATGAATAGATATCTTATCATCACGTGGTACTGGATCAATATTTCCATAGATAAAATCACTTGCCACATCCCATCCATATTGAATGGTACAGGCATCTGGCGTGTCGTAATAATAGTATTGTGGAATCATCCGAGCATCACCAACTAATGTGATGTATACTGGATTTTTATCATAAGATTCTTTCAAAAATTTAAGGTCATCATCAGTTGTAATATTGATTTGTCTGATTGATGCAAGAAGTTCATTAATTGATTCGTGGATTTTAAATGTGTGTTCATTTGATTCATCGATCAAATCAGGATTTGATGCGGGGAACACAACACCCGGATTAGGATTTTCAAGAATTTGTTCATCGCCAACGAAAGTAAAATCTGGATTTGCATAAAGGATTCCTTTATGATATGCCGTTAAATATGGTGCTATTGAAGAAAGTCCCGGCATATTTGGATAAATAGCACTTTCCATATGATCAACGGTGATGTCAACTTCATAATCACCCTCTTTAGATGTAATATATTGTCCAAATAGATTCAGAGAATATGTTCCTGGTTTATCATAAATTGTTGTTTCCCAGGTTATCTGATCAGAGACGATTTTTCCAGATGAATCTCGTTCTGGTATACCACCCACGGTGAAAGTAAGACCTAAATTATTTCCATCTGGATCATAAAACATTGATTGAAGTTGACTACCGGTTTCATCAATGTCTTCGTCAACCAAATTTTCAGTATGAATCGTTACTCGTGAATATGTATACTCTGATGGAATTTCAAATTCATGTGAAACTTGAAGTGGAGCACCAATAGGCATATTAGCCATATTAGTAGGAGTAAATGAATTTGAACTAAGGCTTCCTTCAAAATGATATTTAGTAGAATTTATTACTTTTGGTTCAAGGATATCAGATGGATTGGTAAGTGTAATGTAATCAATGTTTTGAAAACGATGTTTTACGATTGATCGAGTAAGATCAAGTATATCTTCGGGTGATTCAAGGTTGATTATTTGTTTGCCATATCCGCCAATATCGCCGCAAGTAAAAATGTATTTTGTATCTAATTTTTTTAATGTGGATTGTACATTTTGATTTATTTCATCAGTGACGATAATCGGGATTCGTAAATACGTAGCAATCGGTGTTGCTGCAACTCCAAGATTGTAACCTGTTTGATTATTTTCGATGATAAGAGCTGCTTCACTCTGTTTCCAGTAGGTTTCAGCAATTTCCAATGATATATCTGTAATAGTTTTTGTTTGAGAACAACCCATAGTAAGGTCCGCAGGAATACCAATCATAGATTCTGCTCTAGTAACTGCTCTTGAAGGTTCTTCAAAGTTTTCAATAAATAGTGGCACGATATGTTGTTTAGCATCATCAGTATAATGAACCGCTAATGGAGTTGCCATAAGCGCTAAAAATGGATCCTCATCGGATACTTTTACTGAAGATGGCAGTATATCTTCATACGTCCCAGTAAATGTGACGATATCTTCTGTGGTCGGAGCGGTAGTTGTCACTTGATTAGTATCAAATGTTGAAATCCCAATAATTGCTACTCCTAAGATTACAAGACCTAAAATGATGATTAATTTGTCATTTTTATTCATATTGTGAGGTTCCCCCAAATGAACAATAAGATTGTGATAACTTCGTATATTTATATTACTCTATTTAATGTTTTTCATTATATAAATTTATAGGAGTATTATTTATTATATTCATTTTTTTATTTTTTGTGTGTAGGATAGATAATTAGGCATTATTTAGGAATTAATTTATTTTTTAGAGCAGAAAAAATTGTTCAATACATTTAAAAACCCTTTGGATTATTATGGCTGGCGCTTAGGTGAAAGTATTATGGCTAAAGGAGAAATGTCACAACAAGTTCAAGATCAAATGGGCAGGCTTCAACAATTACAAAATCAATTGCAGGTCATCCAGCAACAACGTGTTCAAGTGGATCAACGGTTAAAAGAAATAGAAGAAGCTTTAGAAGAACTAGAGACTGCCACAGATAAAACCCCTATCTTTAAAAGCGTTGGTTCAGTGTTAATCAAATCAGATGGAAAAAAGAAAATAGTTGAAGAATTAACCGAAAATAAAGAGTCACTTGATATCAGAAGGAATTCTTTGCATAAACAAGAAGGGCAAACACGTGAAAAAATTAATGAATTGCAAAGTAAGGTTCAAAATGCATTAGGCATGTCAAGTGGAGAAAATGCATAAATAAAAAAAATAGTATTCTAAGGAGCCGTCATTCATAAAATGATTCAAGAGAAACGTTTTTCGGCAAAATATGATTTTCATACTGGACTTCTTTCAAAATCATGTTTTTTTATTAGTTTAGTATTATTTTTAATTGCTCTAGTTGAGTTCATATTTGGACTTACTGTTTTATTAGAACCCGGATCATATTTTGCATTAGCATTACTTTTCGTTGGATTTGGTGGTATTTCATGGTTTTTCCATTCACAATTTGCTAAGCTTTCTGAAATTGCTACTGAAATTGAAAATGAACAACAGAACAAATAACAAAAGTTGTAATCAAAACAGTGCAAACTTTGATAGTGAATCAATTACCATATCTTCGTTTTCGTTGTTGATAAGATTTAATTGCTTTTAGAAAGTCCCTCTTCTGAAATGCTGGCCAGTACACATCAGTAAAATAGAACTCAGAATATGCCATTTGCCAGAGTAAAAAATTTGAGATACGTTCTTCCCCTGATGTTCGCAGGATGAGATCAGGATCCGGGAGGTCTTTTGTGTAAAGATAAGATGCTACTTTTTCTTCGTTAATCTCATTAAGATCAAGTTCTCCACCTTGCACATCTTCGGCTATTTTTTGAACTGCATTCACTATCTCTTCTCGACCACCATAAGCTATTGCAATGCTTAAATTATAATTATCATACTTTTTTGTTTTATTCATTAAGCCATTTGCTTCTTCTTGGATATGGGAAGGTAATTTATCAATTTGACCGATAACAGATACTTTAACCCTATTTTTATGAAGCCTGGAATCTTTTTTTGCTTTAGATAATTCAGTGTAACAAAGATCCATTAGTTCTTTTACTTCACCCTGTTCTCGATTGAAATTTTCTGTTGAAAACGCATATAATGTAAGATTTTTTATACCAAGGTCTAAACACCAATCCAAGGTATCCTTGACTTTTTCGGTACCAAAATGATGACCTAATGAAAGATTCAATCCTGTAGATGCTGCAAAACGTCTATTCCCATCCATGATGATTGCCACATGATTTGGTACTTTGCTTTTTTTGATCTGATCAATAAGTTTTAAATCCTGGAATCGTCTAATTTTATCTTTGATAAAAGAGTATAATCTTGATCGATAAAACATTGCAAACATATTTTGTGCTACATCACTTTTCAAGGCAATGGATTCCATTTGTTGCAAATGGTGTTTTGCAATGTTTTTAAGCAAATATGGTTTCCTTTTGATTGGTATTCCCCTTTTTTGTAATTGTCAAATATAAACTAGTTAAATCTTCTTTCGTATAAATAGATTGCAGTAACTTAAATTACAATGACTTGATAATCATTAGCATTTAAAATTAGTTGTGTAAAAAATCATTGTTTTTTTAACTAAATGACCTTCAAATTTTCTAAATGAATTCTTTTTCTGAGTTGAAAAAACTGCTTTTTTATGAAAAAAGCCTGCAAAGTTTTTATATATAAAACGTATTGCAGCCTCGCAAACGACAAAAAGGTGATACTCTGGGAAATATACGACAAACATTTATTAAGACACTTGCCCGGGATTTATTAGAGAAATATCCTGATCAATTCGTAATTAATAATTTTCAGCATAACAAGCAGAAAGTTCAAGAATTAACCACTGTGAGAAGTAATCTTTTACGTAACAGAATTGCTGGTTACATCACGCGGAAGTTAGCATCTCATGAAAAAAGATCAGCTCAACCTATTTCTGAGTAATTAACTATCTTTTATGAAAAAATAATCTGTTGTGCTGGCGGGTGAAAGTTATTTCTATGATACAACAAACGCTCGCCGATATCCGTCAGGGAAAGATTGTGCTTGTCCATGACGCTGATGATCGGGAGGGTGAAACGGATTTCATTCTGCCTGCTGAATTTGTTACTCCATCTCATATTCAGAGAATGCGAAAGGATGGTGGCGGACTTCTTTTTTTAATGATCACTGATGAAATCGCAAAATTATTTCATCTTCCGTTTATCGCTGATGTATTCAAGAGTAGTGAAAAAGAGTATCCTGTATTGCATTCACTTATTGCAGATGATATACCATATGATGCGAAATCTTCGTTTTCACTATATATTAATCATCGGGACTCATATACGGGAATAACAGATAATGATCGAAGTTTGACTATCAAAGAATTTGCATTATTATGTAAACAGTGTTTAACTGATAATATCGAAAAACCAATTGAGGAACTAGGTAAACGTTTTAGATCTCCGGGTCATGTTCCCATTTGCAGATCTTCTGATAAACCATTGATAAATCGTTTTGGTCATACTGAGCTATCAACTTCTCTCTTAACTATGGCAGGAGTTACACCTGTTGCTTGTGGATGTGAGATGATGGGAGATGATGGAAAGGCATTATCTAAAAAGGATGCGAAACGATATGCAGATAAACATGGTTTGACATTTTTAGAAGGAAAAGAGATTGTGAAGAGTTGGAATTCATGGTCAAAGTAATGGCAACTGGAACATTTGATATTTTACATATGGGACATATTTATTTTTTAAAAGAAGCGAAAAAACTTGGTGACGAATTGATTGTGGTGGTTGCTTGTGATAAAACGGTCCGTCGGTTAAAACATGAACCAGTTACGTCTGAAGATATGCGGCTTAATCTGATTAAGGAATTACGTGTGGTTGACGATGCAGTTATTGGAAAAGAGGATGATATGTTTGAAGTTGTCGAACAAATTCAGCCTGATGTGATTGCGCTTGGATACGATCAGATTCATGATGAAAAATCATTGCAAAAAAAGTTAGATGACCGAAATCTCTCTGCTCAACTTGTTCGATTACCAAAATATGACCGAACCTCTGATCTGGATGGGACTCGGCGGATTATTGCAAAAATCATTGAAGCATATGGGTTTCAACGACAAATGGAGAAGATTGAGCAAAAATGAAACGAATTGGCATTGTTGATACCACCTTTGCTCGGTTGAATATGGGTTCTATTGCTATTGATGAAATTCAAAGTACTCGCGACCACATTAAAATCGAACGTGGTACCGTTCCAGGAATTAAAGATTTACCAGTAGCTTGTAAGAAAATGATTGATCATAAACAGTGCGATATTGTAATGGCTCTTGGAATGCCTGGTGGAGAATCTATTGATAAACAATGTGCTCATGAGGCAAGTTCTGGATTGATCCAAGTGCAGTTGTTAACGGATATTCACATTATTGAAGTGTTTGTGCATGAAGATGAAGCAAAAGATGAAAAAGAACTAGCGTGGCTTGCTGAACGGCGCATTCGTGAACATGCACAAAACGTGCTTCGATTATTGTTTCATCCGGAATGGTTGATTAAAAATGCGGGTAGTGGTCTTCGTCAAGGATTTGATGATGCCGGCCCGGTTAAATAAATAGGAGGAAGAAATATGGCGAAAAACTCGATGAGAATTGGGGCAGTTGTATCTGAATTTAACTATGACATTACCATGATGATGCTTGAACGTGCTCGTGAACATGCTCAGTTTCTTGGGTGTGAGATTTCTCAGACCGTGAAAGTACCTGGCGTGTTTGATATGGGACTTGCGATTAAGAAATTACTGGAACGAGATGATATTGATGGTGTAGTCGCGCTTGGTGCCGTGATTGAAGGAGAAACTGAACATGATGATATTGTGATTTCTCATGCTTCTCGGAAAATCTCGGATTTAGCCGTTGATTTTGGTAAACCGGTTGGACTTGGAATCACTGGTCCAGGTATGACTCGGTTACAAGCTGAAGCTCGGATTGAACGAGCAAAAGCTGCTGTTGAAGCAGTCGTGAAGTTACATCGTCGGCTTCGATTATAAAAAAAGGTTTTTTTTCACTTTTTATTTTTTTCATGTTGTTTTTGAAATTGTTTAAACGCAGAAGGTAAGTGAATGGTATATGATCCATCTTTTTCAATGATGATTGGTTGATGTTCAAGAAGTCCTTTGATATCTATTTCATATTCTCCAGGTGGACGAATACCAATGGTTTCCGGATGATCGGATTTATTTTTTTTAGGGATGCATCGATCTAGTTGTTCTTGTCGATATGATTCATCTTCGACAAGTGTGTATTGTGGGTATTTCGCATAATTTTCTTGTTTTAATTCGGTTTTTGTCGTCCTTTTTTCTTTTTTTGTAGGAGCTACAATTGGTTGATCTTTGATATGTGATGAAAGGGCTTTCCGGATATCTTTTGGTTTCATGTTCACCCAGTTACCCGCTTGATCCACCAGATCATTGCTTTGTGATCCAAGCATGTTCACTAGTTGTTCATTGATGTCTTTTCCAACTTCTTTTTGGATTTCTTCTCGAGCGTTTTCATCAAGTGCCTTTTTAGTATAAAAAAAACGGTTTCCTCCACACTTTGGACATCCTTTGAGTAATTGAGGAGATCCATCTTCAAAGACGGCTCCACATTTTAGGCATTGATGAGACACAAAGATTAGCCTCCTTTCCCCGGTATTATTTTTGTTTCGATCATGTTATTATCTTTGTTAATTGTTTTTAGTAGATGAGCTGGACCAATCACCGTCATTCGTGGTTTTTGGATGACACCAAGTAATTTTTTGAAAAAACTCGGTTTTTCCTCACCATACCCTTCCATTTCGATTCCAATAAAGGTATCTTGTTTGATTTCTTTCATTGTCTTTTCAATGAGATCAGTTTGTTCAAGTGCGGTCAGACCATGTTCTAACACGAGTACTTTACCGTTTTGTACTTCATTGAGAATAAATTTGATTTTTTCATCGGTGGTGAACTCATCGAGTTTTTGCCGGGAAACAAGGTTAACTACGATGCTTTCTTCGTTTTTTCCTTTTTTATCTTTTTTTCCCATCTGTTCACCTCCGTTTTTTTCGTGATTTTTTCTTTCCGAAATGATTGATCATATGCGAATATAAGTCATCAGAATTATATCCGGTCAATGCACTTATTGGTACAACGGGATGTTGTGGAAATGCTGCTTTTAAAGTTGCTGGACTTGATGTTTTTTGATCGATTTTATTGGCGGCGATAAGAACTGGAAGATCTCGAGCTTCCAGGTTTCCAAGAATGGTGACGTTAACTTGCGTGAATGGATCCTTTGTTGAATCCATGACTAGCAATATTCCATCTACATCATCTAGTGAGCGAATAGATTCTATTACTCCTTCTGTGGCTTCTTTTGCTCGTTGTTTTGCTTCATCTTTATCCATTTTGAATTTATTGATGAATTCTTTAAAATCCACTTTGGTGGATATACCTGGCGTATCTACTATATCCATGTAAAGTGAAGAGCCATTATTTTCTATTTTGACATCATTTTTCCAGGCAGCCATTCGGGTTTCATGTGGTATTTCAGAAACACTTCCTATTTGTTCTCCGGTCCAATCTTGAAGAATTCTATTAGCAAGTGTAGTTTTCCCAACATTTGGTGGACCATAGATACCAATTTTCGCTTGTTTCTTCCCAAAAATACGTCGTAAGAATGATTTTAAACTCCTTCGTCTGAATAATCCCATCCAATCTATTCCTCCTAGCAATTGAGGAGCCTCGCTGTATATGTATGCATGAAATAGTTTATTAGTTTAGCGGTTATTATTGAAATTATCCTTATTTTAATTCTACCTCTTTTAATGCGAGGGATTTTTCATCGAAAAAAGTAGATAAACGGTGAACAAATGCGGAAATATGGTAAGTCTTATATAGCCACAGTTTCATTCTCAGCCAT
>CAZYLG010000048.1:0-14878 GCA_964648565.1 uncultured Thermoplasmatales archaeon | reverse complement strand
TTTTATGAACAAAAAGTTATGTATCTTTGAATTCTAAAACGCAAAAAGCCAGTCATTTTATTTAATCAATAAATACTCAGTAATCAATATGTAAAAAAATTAGTATCGTATAACTAAACAACGCTCCATTTAATAGGAATCTGAGTGAACCAACCAAGAGTCCAAAACAAGTTTAGTTAACAAAAAATATATTGGGGTTATAAAATGGCGAGGAAAAAACTAAAAAGGTAACCAAACTCACTATGTACTAACAGGGGTTCAGTTTAGATACTATGCTATTTTAAAAAACAACTAAGGACTTATTACATCTAGGATTTCTTTTTTTACCGTCTAAAAAAATAAAAAAAGATATAATCTTAATTCTAGAAATAAAAGTAAACTTAAAAAATAAAAAATAAGAAGAGAAAATTATTTTTTCTCGTTTATTCATAACCACCGATCTTAAGAGTTGGATCACCAAGTAATACCCATTGGGTAATGGTCTTTGGATGACCAGCTGAAAGATCAGTCATATCAAACGTATCAATATAGGTGTTTAACGTTTGCATGTATGCATCTCCAAGGATTTCCTGATTTTCTTCACCATATTGTCTGAAAAACTCAATAGTGATCCAAGAATCTCCGCCACCAGTGGTTAATTCTTTTCCGGGCATACCATATCCAAGTCCCGTGTTACCCATAGATGCAATTGCTCCACCATTTGGATTGCTAATTAATCGCCAACTAAACGTTTCAGGAACTGGTACTCCATGACACCACATTGATTTGGATGGAAGACTTGGGAAGAAATATGGTAAGATATCATATAATCCAAGAAGCATTGACACATTGAATTGACTGTTATGGCAACCGCCGACAACTGCAATTGGAAGTTTTTCTTCATTTGATAAGGTATCAATTGGGAATAATGGTGTTGAAAAGAATGGTGGCCATGGTTTGAGAGTGGTTACTTGAAGACCTGTCACACTAGATGGTCCTCGATCACCCGGGATACCGGGACATTGATCTGCCCAAACATTAGGACTTCCATGTCCTGAAAAGAATAAGAATCCACTACCTTTACTCACTGAAGTAAGTACATCTTGCATCCCTCTAAGTTCACCATTAGATGTCCACAAAATTTCCTTTTCAAAATCTTCTGGCATATAATAAAGAGCTCCGCCTCTGCCAAGTAATGCTTTTTCACCAGTTGTCCATTCTCCTTCATAGTACATTTCTGTATTATTCCGCCAATCTTCAAATATGGTTTCTCCAGATTCATCTTCTATCCAAACATGAATGCTACTCACATTACCATATGGCTTTGGATCGTAACTCTTGCCACGAATGGTTAGTACTTCATCAACATAGCTAACATTGGCCCAGTAATAAAATTCATTACAGTAATCATTTGAATCAGGGTCAAAAGCGACATCAGTATTGCCAAGTACATCTCCATCTGATATTGATACAATCTCAGCGATTGGAACGGTTGGAAAACCATTTTCCAAAGCATCTGCTACTTCTGGAATTAAATGATCATCGTGAGAATAGGTAATCACTGATTCAGCATCACTGTCCTTAGCAACCGTCACACTAACGATTGGACCAAACTCTTCAACTGGATTATGACTTTGTGCATAAATCGTGTATGTTCCATCCGATACATCCTTAGTATCCCATTTGATGTTTAAATCCTCTTGATCAAGGAACCCATCACCAGACACCACAATCATTTTTTCAAACCAAGATGGATCAATTGGACTGCTTTCGTACGTAATAATTTTGTTTACCACGGTGTTCACTTCTTCAATACTTCGACAAGCAAGCCGGCTTAAGGAAACATCTGGATAAAAGTCAATGTTTTCATCATCCTCTACGTTTGGCTTACCCATTGCAAGAAAAACTTCATCTCCATTAGGATCCCAAGTTGAAAACTCGCCTCCTTCCTTATAGATATCTGCATAATACAAATCACTAATCACTCCAGGATCATGAATTCCACTTGCTAATGGAAATGCAGGATCATCATACATATTAGTATAACGTACCGGAAGATGCCATCCACTACTGCCAAGATTACAGTTATCTCGAGGTTTAGCATGAATTACACTTTTTAATCCACCTACAAGAAGAACATATGATATATCCCACGTTTCAAGTGCATCTTTAATGAAATATTTGATTTGTTCTGCTTCATCATATCCATCATATTCAGCGTAAATATCTTCAACTGTTTTCAATGTGGTTTTAATATCTAAATTATTCTTATGTGTCACTAATGGTTGTAATGCTTCACTGAATTCAGAAGGTGCGATGACTACTAAATCATAACTAGCAGTTTCAGCAAAAATTGATTCATCACTAGGCGTATATGAAATATCGATATCTGCAGATTCATAACTAATGATTTTACTCGTAGTTGGATTATATTGAACTGGATACCATTCCACGGTAACAAACGTGACATGATCAAGGTCTTTGTTTAATCCAGAACCAATTTTTGTATCAAACGTGGTCTCTGGATATAATTTGTTTGCATTATATACTGATGCATCCAATTGTTTTACTGCTGTATCTGATGTTATTGAATTTACGGTTAATGGAATCATAAAATTAGATGGTTTCACCAAAGAATCAATGTATTGAATTGATTGATGTTCTGAGTTAACTGAAATACTGATATCTTTAGCGCCAAAAGGTAATTCAAAGGTTTTCACAATTTTTGGAAGTAATGGTTTACCAGGTTGTGAAAGAAACGTGTTTGTTTCATCTAACTTAATTGAAACCATTTCTTGCTCCATAGATTCCTGAATGATAAGAGATGATCGTTGTACCTTTGTTTGTACGGTGCTTATTTGATTCATTGTTGGACTTGTATCGTATAACGCAGCTGCTCCTATTCCATTTAAGAGGAATAATCCTAGGATCATAAAAACGAATATTTTTTGCATATTTATTTTGGCCCCCTTTTTATATATTTATAACAGTTTTTTTTATTTAATGATTTCCCTAAAAAGAAGTATTTTTCCAATTATAGAACTACTCTTTTATTTTTTTCTTCATCTAGGATAATAACTTTTAAAAAAAGAATATGATTTTTGAGTACTTATTTTATTGATTACATTGTTCGAGAAATAAGGAAAATATTCGTTGAAAAAGATTGAAAATAAAATGGTTTTGGCTATTATATGGTGTTTCTATAGATTGAATTGCCCATGGGCTTTCTAACCCAGTTTCATCTTTTGCTTTCACTCTGACTTCAAATGTTCCGGATTCATTCCATGAATGTGTACTCATACACGTTTCGTTTGTGTTCATTGGGCCAATCCATCCACTAGTAGATCCATCATCCCAGTCAAACAAAAATAACACTTGATTGCTATCTGCATCATTTGTTTTAGCTTCAAAAACTGCTTTCTGATCAACTTTGATTTCATTTGGTCCGGTGAGCACTGGTGTTTCAGGTGACTTTCCAAGATGAAATACAATTGTTGGATCAGCAAAAAGATTTAATCCGTAATATGACCAACGCATACATGACCTATCAATTAAATATACATTATCCTCACGACTATCCTGATGAGCTTTGCTAATACAGGGGATGTTTTCCCCAAACACTGCATCCCAGAACTCACGAGTGTATCTTGTTCCATCTCCATCCGTGCTATATGACCAGAAAAAACCATATCGGGCGTTCATCAAAGCAGCGAATGCACCATGATCGGTTTTTACCGTAACATGTTCAGCGAAGCAATCATATCCTTCAGGATTGTCGAATCCTCCAGCCATACAGCCAATAGAATAAACAAAAAATGGAAGATTGTTCTGCATATAATGAACCGCATCATTTGTTAACCGCATGTTATACCCATAGTATGAATGTCCATCATGATTGATGATGTGAACGTTTTGATTTATCAGATTTAATAATATTTCTGGTGACCAATAATGATTTGATAGATCGCGATCATATAATTTGATAATCTCATATTCATCATTTGGAATACCAACAGTGGTATAATCATCAGCACTTGATTCATTCAGTAACAAATCAAGATAATTACCACCCCAACTTGCAATACCATAATCGCCGAGATATTCACCTGCCATGAGTATTTTTTCAATAGACGGATTTGTAGATGAGGTCTTATGATATGCTATGGTTTTTGAAATAAAACGTTGAATATCTTCTATGGTATCAACTGCGGCCCGGCCTATGAAAACTTCAGCGAAAAGATCTATATCTTCCCCATTGGCTCCGTCTGTTGGTTCACCTTCAAGAGAATCTTCATCAAAATTAAATGGACCATCAAGACAACCATAGAAAAAATCCGCAGGCATAATCGTTTCCATTGGATTTTTTCCTTCATCCATCCCGTGCACATAAAGCATTTTTGCAGGAATATGTTGGGTATCTCCACCTAAAAGCACATATTCAATGCCAGATTCAAGATACTGAGTTTTAATATATGCTCGAATATCATCTGCAGTAACGCTTTTTGGATTTAGCGGTTTGATATCAGTTAAGGTATGAATTTGAGTTTTTAATCCATTTGATTCATGAAATTGTTCTAACTCTGTGAATTCGTCCTTGAAATCATTAATGGTAAGGATCAATAAATCAAATAAATCATTGGATAATATGTTTGTACTTTTTGAGGATTGTATCCATGATTGTACAGTCGTAGGATTATCAATTTTATCTTTAACATATGTTAGATCTGTGTTTTTATTTCTTAGCGTGCTTTGATGAGTATTTTGTGATTCAAAAGTAATATGAATAGTTAGTTTTTGATGATAGGAAATTGTGTTTTCTAAAGGATGATACTGTATAGGGTGTAATCTAAGGACAAGGATAGGATATCCTCTTAAATTGTAAATTCCAATTTTTGAATAAAGTGATGAAGGATAATCTTTTGCTTCTTGGTAAATAGTTGGATTGGGTGTTGGAGGGATAGGTTTTGTTTCTGAATTGATGTGAATTGGTCGTTCACCTGGTTGAACTGGATGGTTTAACGATACTATTCTTGCTTGAGATGAGGTTATGGAAATATCCAAAATTTTTTTGTTTGAGGGAAGAAGTAAATAACTTCCTTTTGACGGAAGTAACGGGTTACCTGGATCATCCGCATTAGCTAATCCGTCTATAGTGATTGATGAATAAGTGTTGTTTTCAATACTGATTTGTTTTATGATCGGCTGAGAAAACGAATAGGTTTTCTCCAAAAGATCGGTAGAATATTTCTCAAATTCTAATGAAAAGTTTTGAATGAAAAATGTGTTATGTGCTGGTGAAATAATGGTGAAAACAGAAATAATGAGCACAGCACTAATCAAAAGTGATCGGTTTATTTTCATTTGATTTGTCCCCTTACCTAATATAATAATATGCATTAGTATAAAAATGTTGAGCTTTGTAAATTTATTGAGTTTATCATTTTTACGTTCTGTCTTTTTTACTCGAGATTGTTATTAATGATAAGTTTCCAAAAATTAGACTTGGTAGAAAGATGAGTTTGGTGAAATCATGGGTCGAATGTCAGAAAAGGAAAAAGAAAAAATAAAGCAGTTTCTAAAAAATAAATCTTCTTCAAACCCTTTGGTATCAAAGGTTTATACTAAGAACGATAAATAAGGTTTAGTTTTTTTAAAAATTAGTATCTTCTCTCATTATTTTTTTGATATTTTTACAAACTGCTACTCTTCACCTTCTTTTTTAAATACAATAAGTGACAGAGTTTAGCATGATATCTTGGAAGTATCGCTGTAGAGAGATGTGAGAAAACAAATGAATGCAAGTAACGTATTGAAAGCAAGCATCCTTATCATTCTCATTTCAGTCTTACTAAATACAGCAGAACCAAGTACTGCATCAACTACATTTGAATCAGAACACCTGATTGTTAATTCAGATCAAAATCTTCAAGAAATCATTGATGCTGCCCCGTCATTTAGTACCATTAAATTGAAACCAGGTGTCTACCGAGAATCATTAATCATTAAAAAACCAATTACACTATCTGGAGAGAATCAAAGTACCACAATCCTACAAATAAAAACCAAACCAAATAATGCAGCTATCACATTAAAAAGTTCAAACATCGTTTTTTCAAATTTAACCATTTCAAACAATGCAAATGGATTATATACCACAGCAATACGAATTAATAAACCCAATTGCACTATTCAACACTGCACCATTCAAGACACTCCAATTGGCATTGCTGTTTGGAGCAGCCATAACAACATATTGAACAGTTCGTTTTATAATTGTTCAGATGAAGGCATATTACTTATTAGTACTAGCATAAGCACCAGTAATTATAATAAAATTCTTAATTGTCATTTTGAAAATAATTGTGACGGGATAGAATTACAACATTCCTCTTATAATTCAATAAAACATTGTACTTTTAAAAAAAATACACATTCTGGAATAGATGCAATTTGTGATAGCAATGATCATAACATAATTTCTAATTGCACTATTGTTGATAATATAGTCCATGGCATTTATTTTTCATCATCTCAACAGAATAAGATTACAAAATGTTATTTTTCAAATAATAGTGAAGAAAACATAGTTTTTGCACATAATAGCAAAAAAAATTCATTAGTTGATAATGAGGAAGTATTAATTCAATTAAAAACTGATTCTACAAATTCAAACGTTTTATCTTTATCTAATTCAACATCCTCTTCATCCTCGGATCAACATAACATTTTTTTTCAACGTATCGAAACTGTTATCGGTTTCTTTAAAGAAAACTTCTTAAAATTACGTAATCGGTTTGATTTCTTGTAAAAGGAGGCAAAAAGGGGAGGAAAAACAACAAAGGGGGCAATTAAAAAAACAAGATTATTTTGGAAAGATAATCTTAGTTTTCCTCCGCCTTATGTTAAACCGCATTCTTGTTAAGGCGGTGAGATTCCGACATAGATATATCCTATTTAAATATTACGTTGAATAATTTTCAAAAATAAAAATATGTGCATTATTCTATTTTAATACGTTTACTTCTTCTTTATTTTTTTTGTAGCTCGCTGATTAATCTCCTGCTGCTCATGATATGAAAGAACACCCTTATTTACTAATTTCATGACTAATAATCGATGAAACTCTTTCACAAAAGAAATCTCCGATTCAATTGAAGAAATACTCTTAGCATATTTTTTAAATAACGCTTCATCCTTTTCAATTTGCGCATTATTCTTCTCTAAAATAGATGCTTTTTCACGGATGATATCTTTAACTTGTTTGCTAACCTTTTCATCAATTTCATGTTTAACTCGATTAATCCTTTTTGCATTTTCCTTTTTTAACACGTCCAATGATTGTTGTTTGAATGCTTCTACATCATTCAATCTTTTAATCACTGGTTTCAATCCACCAATCCTTGATTCAAGTCGATCGATTTCTGATTCATACAATTTTAATACTTTTGAAAGATCCTGTTGTTTTTCAGATAGCTCTGTTAATTTCTTTTGGAAATATCCTTCCTTCATATCAATCAACCTTATCAATTAATGAAATTAAATCAAGAAATAAATCAATACTACTTTAAATTCACCCCAGTAACTAAAAGAATTGAACTGAATATCAACTACTAGTATATTGGAATCCTTGCCTTTATCAAAAAATTCCCAATGATGTATAATAAAAATGAAAAAATGGTTAATAACACTGTTTGCAAACGCCCTAAGGAAAACTGTTTTTGAAATAATAAACAGAACCCATTTAACAATTGTACCGGAACAGTCAACAATAATGACATCACAAGTAAAAATACAACTGGGCCGAACCCAATCTCTAAAATAATTGGAAGGACACGTAACGAAAACAATTGAGTGATAAAAATCGATAATCCAATACCGGTTAGTAACGCAATAACACCCAAAATTTTTTTCAAAAACGAATTATCAGAAAAACCATCAACATTGATAAAAGATTCAACTTGATTTTGATACGTTGTTTCCACAACCTGTTTTTCAATAGCTTGAAAGGAGGGAATAACAAGTAATAAACAAATAATAGATAATGAAACAACACGAATATGAACTAATCTCATGGAATCTATGCTCTTACTAAATTATTATCATTTATTGCTTATAAATCTATGCTTTTTCCACAAGAAAACACTATAGAAACAGAATAAAAGAATAAAAACAAAAAACTATTAAAGCCAAGATTGTTTCAAATTTACCAAAAGCATTGATGGGATGCAATAAGGCGAAATAACCTATGGTAAAAAGTAATATTTATTGTAAAATAGAATTAATCAAAGATCCAAATACTGGTCAAATATCCTTAACTGCTCATCTAAATCCACAAGCAACAAATATTACTACTGATGAACACACTATTTCATGGACTCCAACTCATCAGGAACAACAATTCCTTGTAGATGCAATTCATCTAATAAAAAATCAACAGCAATCACCAATCGTCACATTCACCAAAAAACAACTAAATACTTGCAAAGATAAACAAGAAACTGCAACTGATGAAATTGAATCAATCAATGAAACCATTGATAATCTACCAGTTAACAACAATAAATCAACTCAAAAAGAATACGGACCAGATACCATAGAAAAAATCATTAAACAAAACACAAAGCAACAATAAATTAAAAATCATTCTTTTTGTTTGATCTCATATACATTACCAATAAAATCTTTGATGAACACTAACTCTTTTTGTCCTTTTGGAATCACTGAAACTGGCAATTTATGTTTTAAACACTGTTTTTTAAACTGATTCATATCATATACTGAAATACACACATGATCAAATCTATCAGTAATCTTTAAATCACTGACAATAAAAATCTCAAATTGAACTAAATCAACCTCAAACACCATCACAGGTATATCACCAGCAACAGTAATCGAAAAAATTTGATTTACAAGATCCGGGTTAATCTCAAATTCCCTTATAAGATTCCCTTTTAAAACTTGTTCATAAAACTGAACTGCATGCTCTTTTGAATCAATGGTTAATGCCACATGTTTCAATTCAACCATTAAAAACACATCCTAAAAAATAATAAAAAAAGAAAATAAAGGGATTAGATAAGATCAAGTTTCTTCCCTAATTTTTCATATACTCTAAGAATGGTATCAAGATCCTCACGAGTCATACCTGCATTCATCTGGTTTCGAATACGAGCTTTGTCACGAGCAACCATTGGAAACACAATAGCAAGAGCAAAAATTCCTTCATCATACATCATATTTGCAAGAGTTTGTGCTTTCTTACTATCGCCGACTATCGCAGGAATAATCGGAGTTTGACTATACCCCGTATCAAATCCAAGACTTTCAATTTCCTTTTTGAAATATTTCGCATTATCCCAGAGTTTCTTCACTCGTTCAGGTTCCTTTTCAACAACATCCATTGCTGCTAAGTTAATCGCAGCAACATGAGGTGGAAACGCTGCACTTAACAACCAAGACCGGGCAGTATTCCAAGCATATTTAACCGTGTATTCACTGCCTGCAAACATACCACCAAAACCACCAAATGCCTTGGAAAACGTTCCCATTTGAAAATCAATTTCCTTTTCTAAATCAAATTCTTTACCAATCCCATATCCATTTCCAAGCACTCCTTCACCATGAGCATCATCAACATAGGTAAGCGCACCATATTCATGAGCAAGCTTGTAAATTTCATCCATTTTAGCAATGTCACCATCCATACTGAATACACCATCAGTAATAACAATGGCACGACGATAATCCTTTTTTGATGCTTCCTTTAACACTTTTTCAAGTTCGCCCATGTTCGAGTGACCATAAATACCCCGATCTGCTTTTGTCAATCGAACACCATCAATAATACTTCCATGATTTAATTCATCAGAAATAAGAATATCTCCTTTCCCAGCAAGTTGTGGGATCACTCCGGCGTTTACTGCAAAACCTGTTTGAAATGTAACAGCTGCTTCAGTGTTTTTGAATTCAGCGATACGATCAAATAATTGTTGATGTACATCCATAGTTCCAGCAATAGACCAATCTGATCCAGCACCCGCACCATATTTTTCCACTGCATCAATTGCTGCTTTTCTAAGATTTGGATGATTAGCTAAATTCAAATAATTATTAGATGCAAGCATAATACATTTCTTTCCATCGACAGTAACATGAGGTTTAGAAGGACCTGCAAGCCGTCGAATTGTCCACGTGTAACCTTTTTCGTCTAAATCATTAAATTCATCTTTAAAAAATGCTGTAGTTTTCTGTTTCATTCTTCACTATTCCCCCAAAATTTCATTTTTTTTTCTATGAGATTTACTCCTCTGTCACTTAAGGGTTTGTGGTCACTGAAAGTAAAAATTGTATTAAAAGCTGTTGGTCAAAAAAAATAGATGATACTGAAACTTTCGAATAAAATTCAATATTATTTTTTATAAGTTATACTGATGTAATATGAACAACTCTGCTCATACGATACCCTATGACTACAAGCATCATCTCATAATCAACGAATTCCTTATCTAATGCTTCATCACCTGTGTCAACTCGTAAAACAGGAGTTGCTTTGAGTTTAGATGGAGTAGAAACAACAATAATATTATCAATACCAATTTTTCTGATAATTTCTGGACTCAACTGCAAATTTCCTCGACCAAAAATAAATCCTTGAGCACCAATGGGACTCAGTATAACTTTAATATCATCATAGTTATCAATGAGCGATAGCAACTGTTGTTCATTAACATCTTTTCCAATGTTCTTTTTCTTATATACTGCATCAATACCAAGAATGGTATTATCAATGGATAATTTATTTGCAATATACTCAATGGTTCCACCGGATCCAAATAAATACAATGTATCTGGATGATTATCTAATTCTTCCTTGATATGTTCAGCGATATCATTTTTTATTTCATCATCATCAATTTGAGCAAATGATGCCTTTCCAACTTGAACATATGTCGGTTCATTAATTCCCAAAGCAGTATCATATAATCGTACCTTCCAGGATCCCTTTCGATATAATGTTTCGTCAAGATCCATAATTTCAGCATCACCGGTATGTAATTCTCCTTTTAAGAACCGGGCAATCATCGGTCCCGCAGCATGTGCTGTTACTGAAAACACGCCAGAGTGCATTTTTACTCCGGAAGGAATGCCAAGAATTGGTACCGATTTTTTCACTTTTGATACAATATCTCGCGCAGTTCCATCACCTCCACAGAACACTAATAAATCAACCTCTTCATCAATAAAATACATACATGCTTTCACGGTATCCTTCGTTGAGGTTTTTCCCAATTCATTAGATTCTGAAGTATATACAACTTGTATGTTTTCTTTATTAATTCCAGCATTTACTAATATATCTCTACCCATGGCCCCCGAACAGGATAACCATGTGATATCATCTAATACTTCAGGATAGTCTTCAATTAATGTTTTGATTGCAATCAACGCTTTTTCAGATGCGACCGGATGAGCTCCCCGGTTCACAGCTTCGTTGTATACACCATCAGTTCCTTTTAATCCAACACGACCGCCCATACCTGCAATAGGGTTAACAATGAATCCAATTTTCATACATCTTCAAAATCAAGATAAAATATAGGGCTATAAATAGGCAACGCCAGAAAAGTTAATAAAGAAGAAATAAAAGAAGAAAAAATACAAATTCATTATCTAAAAAAACTCAATTTGAATCTCTATTTCTTCTTTAAGTATGGAAGACCAGTTCTTTTATTTTCACCAACCGTATATCCGTCTGGTTTCTCTGTTGGTTTTCCACTTTTTGGTTTTCTTTTACTAAAAAAATATATTGGTTGTTTTCTTCCACCTTTTAAGGTTACCTCACGGGTATACAATGTCCAACCTTTGTATTCAAATGCCATGATATGTTCCACCTTTCCAAATATTATAGATAGTTATAAAGAAAATAAAGGATTTAAGTGTTTGCTTTTAATAAAATAAATAATAAGATATTCTAGTTTCGAATACCTTCTTGTTTTACGGTAAACACTGCTTCACCTTCTGGCAAATGCGGCGAATCAATTAACCGAGCTATTCGTTTTGGCCCTTTACTTTTCCGTAAATAAATTCTGAATGTTGCGGTATGACCAACGATATGTCCACCAATTGGTCGAGTTGGATCCCCAAAAAATGCATCTGGTTTAGATGATACTTGGTTAGTAACACAGACCGCACCATTGTTTAAATCACTCCATCGAAGAAGATCATGCATATGTTTATTCAGTTTTTGTTGACGATCTGCAAGTGCTCCTCGTCCAACATATTCAGCTCTGAAATGTGCTGTTAATGAATCAACGATAAGCAAGCCACCTGGTTGTTCTTTTGCTATTTCAACTACCTTTTCAACAAGAAGCATTTGATGGCTTGAATTATATGCTCTGGCTACATGAATATTTTCAAGGATTTCATCTGGGTCAAGGTCGAGAGCTTCAGACATTTGAACAATTCGTTCAGGTCGAAATGTGTTTTCCGTATCAATAAAATATGCTCCTTTACTCATGCCACCCTGTTCTTTTGGAAGTTGTACGTTGACACAAAGTTGATGAGCAATTTGTGTCTTTGATGAACCAAATTCACCAAATAGTTCAATAATTGATTGTGTTTCAAATCCTCCACCAAGTAATTCATCAAAGGTTTTTGATCCTGAAGTAATACGTCCCACTTTTGACCGGCGATCCATTAGCACCGCACCAGTTTCAAATTCACCAATATTTGCTAGTTTTCTGGCTTGAAGAATCATTTTTGCACCAGTTGATTCTCCGATTTCAGCAGCATCTGTAAGTTCCTTTGGTGATGCAACAGCAATACTCATAATATCCGTATATCCTGCATCTCGAAGTTTTTCAGCTGTTGCTGGACCAACACCTGGTAAATCATCTATCGAATAAGTTTCAGTTTCTTTCCCCATAACATTACCTTAGTTACACTGTAATAAAGAAAACATTTATAAAAGTACGCCACCCCTCAGTGAAAGTATTCAATCTTTTAGGAGACTGATTTTATTTTACTTAAATCTGCGATCTTTGATAAGTTTTCTATAAAAATCATATAATTCATTATTTTTCGTATCATTCCAGGGCATCGGTTTCCGAGCTAACAGATCACCATGATTCGGTGTTGACCATACTGATTTTTGTTGAGAAATACCTTTTTCTGTACCATAATAAATTATGATTGGCTGTTGAATGGAAAATTGTAGTTCTGCTGCTTTTTTTAAACGATGGAAATGATTATTACATTGAAACAATACACGGTCCATATCATGATTATCTAAAAATAATGGAAGCAAAAAATCGGAGGGAAATGTTTTATAATGTTTTTGAAGAGCGGTTTTTAATTGTGATAAAGAACCGTTCTGTTGACAAATATAATATTGGAAAAGTTGTTGGGCAGTGAAATCAAGTACACCATCTAAAAGACTGATATAATTACGTAGTACTGTATCTGATGGTTTTTTTTGTAACCATTTCAATCGTTTCCACGGTATTTGAATTGTTTTCAATTCCTTCCAGGTTATTCCTTGCATCCAGGCCTCTCCAATTAATACAGTGTGTGGATAGTCTCTTTTGATTTCCTGAGTAAATATCTTCCAAAATGCATTTGATGGCCCTAAGACATGATCAAGTCGGTAGCCATCTAATCCTAAAGAAAGCCAATATTTTGCAGCATTGATAATGTGATTTCTTGTTACTGGATTTTTTAAATTTAATTTTGGAAGTTCTTTAACAGATAAAAAACATTGGTAATCACTTGGCCATTTTGTAAAATAAAACCAATCTTTATACCGACTGTTCTTCTCAGAAATTGCTTCTTGAAAAAATGGATGAAATCGAGATGCATGATTGGGTACGAAGTCTGCAATGATTTTCATATTATTTTGGTGAGATAAATCGATGAGACTTTTCAATTCTTTTTTTGTTCCGAAATGAGGATCTACTTCATAAAAATCAGTGATGTGATACCCATGATATGCACTTGTTTTATAAAATGGTGAAATCCATAATGTAGTTATTCCAAGATTTTTTAGATATGGGAGTGCATCGATGATTCCTTTGATGTTTCCACCAATAAATTTTGGTTTTTTCCAGTCTTTCTTGGAATTATATCCAGCGAATCGATCAATTAAAATTTGATAGATAATTGCATTTTCAAACCAATTGTTATTTTCTTTATCTATCATTATTCATTGAACATGAAAAAGGTAGATTATAAATTAGTTGCTTTTATGTGAATGTTTCAACAGATTAAAAAAATTAATTATTCTCCAGAAAACAATGCTGCTACTCTATCAACTTGGTCTTTATGGGCTAGAACTGTTGCTTTATCGCCTGCAAAAAGTTCTACATCTTCAGTTGGAATGATAAATTTATGATCTCTTTCAATAGCAACGATTAGACTTTTTTTAGGAAGTCCTATTTTTTTAATTGTTTTTCCTGAAAATTTTGAGTTTGGAGCAACAGGAATGCGAAAGATTTCAGCATATTTCCCAACATTCATGTAATCTTCAACATCTGGATGAATAATCGATTTGTATAGATGTTCAGCCATTACGATATTTGGGCTTTTCACCATGATGATATTTTTTTCCACATACATTGGTTTGCTTTCATCTTGATTAACAACAGAAACAAGATGTTTGACTCCTTTGTTTTTTGCTAGCGAACAAACCATCAAATTAACAGCATCATCGCCCGTTGTGGTGACCAATACATTTGCTTTTTTAATTTCAGATTCATCAAGTGTTTCTTCAAGGGTTGCATCAGCATTTATAGCTACTGCGTCAAATTTCCTTGCGATTTCTTCACATCGTTCTTGGTTTTTATCTATAACGATGATGTTGTGTTTGCCTTCACTAAGAATTCGTTCGGTTAATCGTTTG
>CAZYLG010000047.1:0-14891 GCA_964648565.1 uncultured Thermoplasmatales archaeon | reverse complement strand
TTTGTAGAATTGATGTTTATATTCATAATATGCTAATTTTTTTCTTCCATTTTTAGTAATAAAGTAATTTTTCATTTTTTTGGGAGTATTTTTGGGAAACGATTTTTTTGGCAATCCTATTTTTTTCAACTCTTGTGGATGAACTATTGCTGATTTGATAGCGTTGCTTGAAAAAAGTGATTTCAACGAGTTCAGCAATAATGTATTTCGTAGTCCTGTTTCATGTGTTAAATCTGTAAAACTCATTGGTCTTTCAAACACGGCTCGTAATACTAAATATCGGTTCTTTTTTGCATTTGTAACTTTGAATTCATTATCGATTTTTCCCCTAATCTTTTTATCCCCGACCTTTTCCAACAAGGATAAACATTCAGTTCTTGTAAAATATCCCTTTCTTTGTAATAAATAAAGTGTTTCAACATAAACCTTCATACATATTATTAAATTATTAGAAAGTGTTTTTTCCCTCTTTCTTGTAGCATTAGTAATCTCGGAAAAATCTTTCACCTTTTTAACCATTTTTTTCATGTGGGATGATACAATTCTTACTATTATATCATGTATCTCTTGTTTTCGTTTATTTAAAAACGATTCAATTTTCTTCTCGTTTTCCTGTTCCAATGATTTTTTATACTTTTCAATATCATTTATTTTATTTAGTAATGTATGATACCCACCAATTTTTTCATCAATTTTTTCCATTTGCAAATCAAGTAATCTTGATTTTTCTTCTATGCTTATGAGTTTATCATTCAGTTCCCTTTGCTTTGATTGTATATATCCATCACTCATTTTCCATCACCCTATTGCATGGATATAGTCAGATACTTTCAATCTTGTTTTACAATGTTTGCAATTGACCAATAGCGTTACTGATGTTATTTTGTTATGTGTATCACATACAGGGCATTTGAATTCATACCCACTTGCTATTAATTCTACTTTTTTCATTTATAATCTCCTTGAATAATCTTCTTCAATTTTTTTTCCTTCTTCAATTTCTTCTTTTGTTGCAAATCTTTCGATTGAAAATCCTTCTATTCTGCATTTTTCTCCATCAATGATGAAATGTCCGAATACTGCTTTTCCCATTGTGTGTTTATTACAACCAAAACCCCTTTCACAAAAAAACATTCTCTCTATGTCTTTTTCACCTTTGTAGTGTTTCTTTTTAAGAATTACATATCTACCTTCTATGTTTTCATCTAAACTATTTCCCATGTTTAACCCTCATATTTCATCGCAACCTTGACAATGTAGTGTTTTCTCAAAAAAATCGGGAATAACTTCATTTCCACAGTTATTACAGATGAGATTTCCCGATTTTTCATCAACTGAACATTTTTGATTTATGTAAGATATAAATCCCATGTTCAATGGTTTTATTTTCCCTTCTTTATTATTGAAATGATTAGGATTTGTGATTTCTTCTTGTGTTCCTGTTACTTTATTTCTTACGATACAATGATGTGTGCAGGTATCACAACCCCAAATTTCGATTACTTCATTTTCATATTCTTTTACATATCCCATTTTAGTTTCCCTCAACTATTTTATCAAAATCAACAATTGGAATCAAATCGGGATTAACCCATTCGATTTTAGGATAGGAAAAATGTATTCTGTTTATTCTCCCTTCATTTTTTATGTCTATCCATGATTTTGTTTCATTAAATTCCCTCTCAAAATTTGATTTATTGAATAAGATGCCACTAAAATTTCTGCTGATTTTCATTGACCACCAATCACCAAAGGTAGTGTTACCCATCTGTTCAATAAATAAACATTCAACTCTTGAGTATTTTTCATAATATTTTTTACCGATTTTAATAAAATCACGCAATAAGTTTTCATCTTTTTTCGTTCTAACATACACATAATCGTTGTATAAACGCCATTCTTTGCCATCAACGATACAGATTACCTTTGCATCTTTTTCTTTCAATACAGTTGGTTTATGTGCTTCCTCAAACGAATTTAAATCATATTTCAACGCATTTTTGTATTCTTCGATGATTTCTTTATGATTTCTAATGAATTTTTTCAAAATCTTTTCTTTATTTTTAACGATGTATGATTTAAGTTCTTCGATAGATGGTAATGATTTAATAATACCACAAACATTTACCCCCGAATTTATATCGTTAGTGGGCAAACCATAAGAATAAGGCAAATCCATAAATTTATCAAAACATGAAAATCCATAATAAACTAAAGAAAATTTGTTTTTTGGTTTTCTATTTCCAGCGATAAACAGTTTCACGATAAGATACTTATCTTCATAAACAAATCCAACATCTTCTACATAACTATTGTATCCCCTTATTTTACTAAAATCAACATCAATACTTTTCTCTATATTATCTTTATTTTTTAGGAATTTAATTATCCGTTCTATTTCTCCAAGTTCATCATGTAATTGATTTAATCTATACTGTAAATCACTTGCTTTTTTAGATTTCCTTTTATTAATATCATGGATGATATTATTCCTTTCTTCTTTTATTTTTTCTATTATATCATCAAATTTCTTTTCCTTTAATTCAACTTTATGGCTACCGATGGTTTCAACTACATCTTTTTTTCCTTCAAGTTTATCTTTTTCATTGAGTAATGATTCATATCTTTTTTCTATTTTCATTTTTTCAAACAATCCTTTCAATTAGTATATGGTGGGAATAGGGAAAAAAGATTTGAATTGGAGAAATACTAAAAATGGAAATGGAGATAAGCCACATGGCAGGGCTTTGACTTCCTGATGATTGACGGTAATTAGCGAAACCGTTCCATGTTATTCTATTCCCAAGAATTGAAGGATTTGCAGTTTCTCCAACAATTATTCCCATATTCCTTTCACCTACTTTTCTATTTCCAATTGGAAAAAATCAATCAATTCATCAACTGTTTTAGTATGTAACGCATCACTTACTAATGTAAAAATCAACTCTTGACTTTCATTGATATTTTCTTCCAAATCCGTTATGATGTATTTGATTATTTCATCCTTGTTTTTCATATTACCAATCCATTTTCCGTTTCAAATGTTCATTACAAAAATAACGATTACCACCAATGAAAATATCGCTATCTTGTATCTCATTTTTGTTTAGTTTTCTATTGCAAATTTCACATTTTTTTGATTGCAAATTTTTTCCCTTTGATTTCAACATTCATTTTTTCCCCATCAAGCAAATTTTTCAATTCATGTGTTTTCAATCGAAATGATAGCGTATGACTTTTATCACCAATGAAATTTAGAATTTCAGAATTTACATTTCCCATGTGCAAACACCATTCAATACATAAACTTCAATTTCTTCTTTATTCAATTCAGTAAAATCCTTATAGTATTCTTTTTTCAACCCGATATTTTTTTCTAAAGTATCGGCATTGATTTTTGTATTTCCATCTGAAATAAAACGATAAACGGAATACATGATTGTTCCTAATTTTTCTTCTTTAGAATATTTGAGTATATCTTCGGGATTTAAAATACCATGAACAACACAATGACCATCTATCAATCCCCTTTTACATTCTGGACAACGCCATCTTTTTTTCCTGACACCAAAGATTGATACCTTTTCATTCAAATCTTCTATATTTCCTTCCATTTTTAGACACTTCGACAATATCCCATTCTGATTGGTCATAGTAATCCTTCCCTTTTGGTTTGTAACTTATTTTTGTATGTGCAAAATATCCTGCTCGTTTGTAGACACCATCAATTAGAATATTATATATTTCAGCAACCGTAGGATTTAATCTTGCATTAAGTGTAGTGGTCAATTTCTCTCGTTCCCCATCTGGAAAATTATTATATTGATGTATCACTTCATGGCAACTTACGGTAAACATTTTTTTGAATGGTAAATTTTTCTTTATCTCTATCCCTTCTCGTTTAGATTTACCAACTACATTCCCTTCAAATCCATCAACTAATTTCACCATGATTGTATTTTCTTTAATTGGATGTATTGGTTTTTTGTTATGAAATTCCATGATTGTTGCTTGTGCATGAACCATGCAACGAATTTCTTCTTTGCTTACTTTTTCTGCTTTTCCGATAATCTTGAAATTAACCATTTTTTCCTCGTTATAACAACAATTCTTGTATTTTTGTTGCTACTATTTCCAATTCCGTTTTAGACAATTCATGTAATTTTTCATCTTCTAAATCGTATGTGCAAGTTAATCCTTCATTTTCTAATAAATTGATTATCTTTTTATTTTGATTGATTTCCTTTGTGATGAATTCACCATTTTTGTATATTACAATTTCATTATTTTTTTCTGCTTGTTTTATAAAATCAATCATTTTTGCAAGTTTTTTTATTTCATCTTGTGCTGTTTCCCTTTGACTTTTTTTCCCAAATCTAATCCAATCAAAAAAGAGTGGCATGAGATTAGTCCATTTTGGTTCGATGCTTATTATTTCAGTTTTCATTGTAACACCCTAAATTCATAATCTCCTTCGATGAAAAAACCTACATTATTATTTTTTTCTTTTCTATATCCTATGATATATCTCGTATCAAGTTCATCTTTTTGAAATAATGCTGTAACTGTTGCTTTTATCCCATTTTCAATTTCTATTTCATCACCAACTTGAACCATTTTTAAATACCCCAACAGGAAACATAATAATTGTATTCTATTTCATCGACCTTATCTGCCTTACCACGATGCACTTTATCCGTTAATTGTTTCATTTCTGATGTTTTCATTATTTTTTTCCTTCCTTGATTAATAATGTTTTTATGTTCTCTATCTGTTTTTTCCGTTTATCTTGTGGTATGGTTGTATAGGCATATAGATTTCCATTTTCAACTGCGATACTTCCCCCATCATATTGAATATTATCGTTAAACACATCTTCTAATGTATCTATAATGCTTTCAATTGTATTATCTGAAATAGTCATTCCTTTGCTACCAAACCAATCTGCAAAATGATGTTCTAATTCTGCAAACATATCGGGTTGCTCAAGGATTTTACAGAATAGGTAATGTTTGATTACATCATCTTCTTTTGCATAATCAATTATTTCATCTATCTGTAAGCGTTCTCCCTCTATGAGTTCTAATTGTTTTTCATCAAGGAAAAAGATTCCACCATGTTTCGCTTTTTCTTTAATTCCTTCTTTTTTAAATTTCGTTTTCGTTTCCATACAACACACAAATCCTTCTAATATATTAATAGAAATATATAATGTAATCTATGTATATAAACTTTATTGTTTACTGTTTTTTTCTATGTTTACATATTCGGGATGATTCTTTCCGAAAATCTTATTCAAATCCTTATTTATCTGCTGTTTTTGTTCCTTACTAAAACCATCCCAATATTCCATCAGATATTCAAATGCTTTTTTATATTTCTCATCCCTCATTTCATTCAAATTAAAAATTATATAAAGCAATTCACCAAAATTTTTTAACATTTTTTCAATGAATTCTTTACATCTTTCATTTTCTCCGATTAGTTCATCTGAAAAATTATACAATTCATCTGATACCTCATGGTCATATTTTCCACTATTGATGATTCCTTCTAACCGTTCTCTATATTTCTTTTCATTCATGTTATCATCCCCAAATTCATTGTATGAAATAATATAAATCATACAGATAAGTGTTAAATTCTCCTTCACTTTCAACAGTTTCAAAAATATCTGCAATTTTTTCTAATTCATCTTTGTATAATTTTGATACTTCAAAATCATTAAGGAATTTCGATACCTTTTTACCTAATTCCTGTATCGTTATTTCTTCCTTCTCATACGCATCTAAAAACGGTTTTAAATTGATATTGATTTTATTCTTCCAATTCATGCTATCACCCATTATATGATACTATACTACCTTCAAATTCATTGTATGATTGCTCTTTAGGAAGATGATGATTACAACTCATGCAAACACCTTTCGTTCCACTTCCACTAAACATGACAATAGTATTCTTATTGCAATTAGGACAAGTCATAAAGTATTCTAATTCTGACATTCATTTTCCTCCATTTATTGTTATAACACTAAATCAAAAATCATTCATCTTTTTTCATACCCACAATGTGTTTCACCGTAGGAAAACGATATTTTCCTTTCCCCTTTTTCGTTTTTGTTTTTTCTGGATGGTGTGAAATTTCAACCTCAAGTGTGCCTCCATCTTTTTTTAGTTTTTCTTTAGCAAATTTTGTTTTTTTCTGATTAGGACAATTAATCCTCCCTCCATCTTCTGTGATTAAAACGATGCCTGTTTTCGTATTTTCATAATCAACACATTTAACAATTTCTTCTTTATTAAATCGAAATTTATACCATCCCTGTCGGCTATCAAAAAGATAAGGGCTATCACGCTTTTTGATAACAATACCTTCAAGACTATCTCTTTTTTCCAATATTGGTTCAGGACTATCATAAATTTCAATGACTTTCAGATGTTCAGTTTCCCTAACATTTTTCTTTAATATTCTTTTCCGTTCCATCAAGGGTAAACCTGTTACATCCTCATCTTTATTTTTTACAATATCATGGAAAACAGCAACTATTGGTAAATCATCTTTTAGCAAATCAATTTTAATCTTATTTGTTAATTGTCTTTGTTGATAATGAGAGAATGATGAAACACCATCATCATAAACGCACAATTCAACAATATATACGCCATCTTTCAGATTGTTTTTCAAATCATTCATTAAATCGGGATATTTTTGCATTTGTGGATTGGGATTACTGCCATGCGTTATCAAAATGTTACCCTCATGTTTCTCAATTTTACTACTACCTCCATCTTCTTTTATTTCAAAGATGAAATCTTCCTTTCGTTTTAATAATTGGTTAAATCCTTTTTCTTCAATTGCGTGTGGTTTCATTAACATAAAAAACACCATTAAGGGAAGGGAAAAAGAGATTGTTGTTATAACAACAAATTTCCCTTTCTCCGATAACATCTTTCCTTTTTTTTAAAAACCTTCCAAAAATCCCACTTCTATTTCTTTCGGTTTTTCTTCCTTCTCTTTCGGTTTTTCGGGTATTTTTTCTCCTCGACTTATTGCCTTGATAAATTCCTTATGCAAAGTTAGTTTGTTGCTTTCAGTAATTGCTTGTAGCAAGTTATCGTATTTGTTTTCTCTCACTTCAATATCTAATTGCAAACTATCTTTTACCTTTCGGTAATCACGCATTGGAATAAGCACAATTCGGTCTTTTGTAGAGATAATTACCCCTGCCTTTTCATTTCCTCTATATCCGTAATTGACTAATAAAACCAAACTTTTTTTATGTAGGAAATTATGGACTTTTTTAATCAATGCTTTATATTTTTCTTCTTCATTATTGTAGATTTCATAAACAGATTTACTGTCGATGAAATAAAAATTGTCGATAACATCTTGAAATGAAATTTCATGTTCAACTTTTATGTTTTCATCTGTTTTAAATGACATGAAATTTACTCTATCTTTTTCATTGTATATTTTCCCTGTTGTCTTATCTTTTCTCTTTTCGATTTTTCCCACATAAGTAGGTAATCCTTTCAGCAAAGAATCTGTTTTATGCTTTAATCGGTCAGTTTCTTTTTTATTTCCTTCTGCTAAATGGATTAAACCACATTCCTTACAAATAAATGCTCGTTCAACATTTTCTCCACAGGAATTGCACATCATTTTTCCACCTAAACCACTACTACTTGTTGTAGTGTTTTTCATTTTTATAGGTATTTGCAAAAATGTGGTATCTCCATTTTCTGTATGTTTCCATTCCAACATCATTTTTTTTCACACACCTAATGATATATGTATTTAATATTTAAAACTACCGTTTTAATATTAGAAATATGATTTTCTAATCACATCCTTGTTTCAATCCATGCTATTCGTTTTCTTATAATTCCTTGTGATTGACCGATTTCTATATCTCCAAAATCATATAAATCATTCAGATAATTGTTAAATTCATCTTCACTTTCAACAGTTTCAAAATTATCTGCAATTTCTTCTAATTCATCTTTGTATGATTTTGGTTTTATTTCAAAATCATTAAGGAATTTCGATACTTTTTTACCTAATTCCTGTATCGTTATTTCTTCCTTCTCATACGCATCCATAAACGGTTTTAAATTGATTTTATTCATCCAATTAGCCATGATACCATTCATCCTTTTTTTGCCTTGCAAATTGGTTTAAATCATCTTGTGATAGCATTATTATTTCTTCCTTTGAAAATGTATCATGCACTAAAGCAAATAATCTATCAGTTTGTTTTTTAGTTATATCCAAACCAATTTCATAACCACAATATCTAACCATGAAAATATCCCTCAATTTTGTTGTTATAACAATAATTATGCCTTCTTTATTTGCTCTCTTACATAATCATTTAATTTGTATTTGTATCGTTTTCCATTTTCCATTTTTTCGACAACTAATGGATATTTGCGACTTTTAGGTTTGATTTTAACAAGTTTGTATTTTTCCCCTGTTAAATCAACTATTTTACCATAATCTTCTTTTTTGAGATTAAATAAATCACAAACTTTATCCCATTCGATTTTTTCGGCTTTTTCATTGTTTTCTGCCATGATAACTTTTATTTTTGAAGTAAATGAAGTATCATCAAATCGGATATGCCCTAATTCAATCTGTATTCCCTTTTTTTCCCCATATTCATCTAATACATTTTGAATTTCTGTTCTCATTTCTTTAATTTTTTGTTTTGTTAGCATTTTTTTTCACACCCTTAAATAATCATTATTTTTTTCATCATAAATGTCTTTTTTAATATTCGTATTCGCAGTAACGGTTACATCATTGAATTGTGTTTTTAATGCTAATTCTATTGTTTTAGCAAATAACAAATCATCAGTATATGCTTTTGAAAAAACGCTACCTATACAACATCCGTTTTTGCTTGTATTTTTTAGCATTATTTCAATTTGAAAAATAGGTTTCCTTTCTTTGCAATTCCATTGTTCCCCCAAAAAATATTCGCCATTTCTCAATGATGAATAATGATTTTTTAATGATTGATATTTTCCCTCTAAATCTTTTTTATTCTGTTCCATTTTCTCAATTTTTTTATTGAGATTTTTAATGGTCTTTTTTTGATATTCAATTTCCTTATCTTTATCGTTCATATTCAATTCCCTTCAATTCTTTTCAATATATGTAATATGTAAACAGTATATATATCTATCTGTTTACAATTCAACAATTACTTCTTGACTACTTTTAGCATCTTCCCATATCATACGGTCATTTTCTTCAATCCATTCAACAATTCTTTTTACAGAATTTTTTTTGAGAAAATCCTTAAAGTAAAATCGCATATCTTTTTTTGCATATCCTAATTTTACTAAATCATAAATGATTGTAGCCATAAAATGCGTTCCCCGATTATCAAGTGGGGATAATGGCATCAACACATATTCATCTGTTTCAGTTACTTCCTTAACTTTACCAAAGCGTAATGGTTTTTTTTCTTTCATTTTCGCAACCTACATTCTTCACATTCATAACTATCGAAATAGCCATCCAATACGAAGTGTAAAAACCGATGGCAACCACACATACGACACCCTTCTTTCAATTCAACAACGCCCAAGTATTGTTTTCTATCAATCATCTTCCCAAGATACTCGATTTTTTTACTTTCCCTTTTCTTCATCTATTTCCAACCATTCCCTTAATTTTTTATAGCAATTATTACATAGGAAATAATCAAAAATCCCTATTGTAATTTTGTGGTAATGTTCATCTTCTCCGAATATTTTTCTGCATTTAGCACAACCGTATTTTCCCATAATCACACCTTGTTGTTATAACAACAATTTCATATTTCAATATCACTTAAATCATTTTCATAGAGTGGTAATTTCTTCATTTCCTTAAAGTAATCTATAACCTGTTCAGCAAGTGAATTGCAATCATTTTTTGTTGCATCACCATCTAAAATTTTTCCTGACAGGTCAATCATTTCTTGAATGTTAAACTTCATTTATTACACCTTTTTTTGTATTTCTATTCCTTTTTTTCGTTTTGGTATGTTCCTTTCAAGTGATAGAATAATATTGATTAATAATTCTCCATATTTTGTTTTTATAGGAAATTGATATTCTCCACCAAGTAAAATCATCCCTTCTTTTCTTGTTAATGCGATTGTATTTAATTTGAAACATCGGTAAACATCATGTGTTTTGCTTTTTTCAAATTCATTGTAATAACTGTAATTGAAGTCATTTATTGGGCATTTTAGGTTAAAATCAAATTCAACATCATAAATATCTATATCATCAATCTTCTTTAACTTCTGAAAAAATTTATACAACTCATTATTGACATGGTTTTGTAGATATTTTTCACTATTGAATTTGTAATAATCCTTTGGTATTCCAACTTCCAAAATACCACTATTGAGTAAAAGGTTCATATTTAACACAACGATTTTTTAGAATGTAATCTTATTTTTATTGCCAATGGACTTTTCAATCGTATCTTTTTTTCAACTAAACATTTTTTAATAATGAATTGCTTTTTTTTCTTGTTTAATTCTTTGAATGGTTTTAAAAAAAGGTATTCACTATATCTGTTTGCTTGTGATAGATAGTTATTGTTATGTATCTGCCTTCCTTTTAGCCACGCTACATAATTTTTATGGCATAACACATTTCCGTTCATATTCATTTCCCTTCAATTCTTTTCAATAATATGTAATATGTAAACAGTATTTATAGTTTACTGTTTACAACAATTGAAAATGGTTTTTTATTCTGCGATTCATCCCACATTTTTTACAATGTTTATTTAAATCGCTATTTTCTGTTCTGCATCTTGCACATTTCCACATATTACAACCTATTTCGTTTGTTGTTATAACAATAATTATTTACATTTTTCAACTTTGAATTTTTGACCACGAATAGTAACAACCTTGTTTCTCCCATCAAGCAAATCTCTCAAATCTTTTGTTCTCAATCGAAATGATAGAGTATGACTTTTATCACCAATAAATTCCAATGTTTTCACATCTAATTCTTTTGACATTTCTATTCCCCTATTCAATTTTTTCTTTTAGAAAATCATTTAATATTTTTTGAATTTGCAATCTCAAACTTTTTTCTTCATCTTCATCTAATTGTGTATCATATTCCTTTAATTTCCTTCTGAATGTTTGTATTGTTTCTTCCATTAATATCACTATTTTATTTCAACTAATTTATCAACTTTCAATTGTGCATACCCATATCCCTGTTTAGATAAAGGATTGTATTTTCTTTTTACCCGATATTTGAAAAAACCAATATCGCCATTATGTGTTTTCTTAATCCTTCCCCTATAAATCGTTTCATGTGATTTTAACACAACCTGTTTACCAATAAATTTTTCCAATTCTTTTTCAAATTCTTCATTATCAAGGTTGCTAAAATCTACTGCATTATCGCTTTTAATTAGTTTTTTCATTTCTTCATAATCTGTAATTTTTCCTTTTTTCCTTTTTTTGTATTTTTCTCTAAACGCATTTTCAATTTGATATTCTCGATATTCATAGTAAATCAATTGATTTTTATTTCTGTAATTTAATACTTTGTTTTTTGTTTCATCATCTAATTGATTTAAACATTTGTCAATAATCGTTTCTTCTTCCTTTTTTGTAAGGATTGTTTTATCTTTCAATTCATTTTCAAATATATGTATTACATGATTTTTTTCTTCATTTGTCAAATCTTTAAGATAGAATAGATGAATGAATTTAGGTTTGAGTTTTAATTCCATATCTGTAAAAATATATTTCTTAAAACTTTTTAATAATCCTTTAGAAGTTTTGTATCTTCCCTGTATCATTAATCCATCCATTTCTTTTTGTATTGATTTAAATTCAAAATGTTTATCCATTTCAGATAATGAAGTAAAATTTCTTTTGTGATTAAAAAAAAATTCTGCATTATACAGGTTTCTTTCTCTTTTTTCTCTACCATTCCACATGACTTGATAACAATTATTGCTACCAATCACAACGAATGGAATGTAGACTTCATCCTTTTTTATAGTAAATGTTTTATAAATTATTTCATATCCCATGATAGCATCACACACTTTTTTTGTTGTTATAACAACAATTTTTATTCTTTGAATACAAAATCTTTGATTTCATCTAAATTTGCATTTTTTTGCATTAATGTTAATAGTTTTTCAGTAAATGAATAAATGATTATCCTATCATTTGTAGATAAATTCCTAAATCGTTTTGATAAATATTTTTGGCTAATATCATCAGCAATTTTCCCTTTTATCACTTTTCTTTTATTCATTTTTCCACCATAATATTATCTATTATATTCCAAATATCCCAATATGCTTTATTGTTTGTATTGATTAGGTTGCTGTTTTCTAACGCATCTATTAGATTATCTATTTTGTCGCAGGGAATAACATCTTTATTTCTATTGCAAGTAGGACAAGTGGGAAAAATAGAATTATAGATTGGTTTGTTTTTTGTTTTGAAATAAATATTGCAATATTCACATTCCCAACATTCATTTGCATCCATTATTTAACCCTCTCAAAGTCAGTATTACAATGTTGGCAAGTAGCCATAAATGGCTTAAATGCTGTTCTGACTTTAACCCCACATTCACACATATATAAGATGTTTCGATTAGGACTTTTTGCTTTGTTTTCTTTTATTTTTTGATAGATTGCAAACGCTTTATCATTTGTTTTAAATTCTTTCAACATCTTTTTAAATTCATCCGTTTCGCTTGTATATGCAAATCCTCTATTTCCCCTTTCGACTTTCAATAACAGTTTTTCAGCAACTACCTTGAATTTTTTATTATGATATTGATTGGAAGATACATCTTTAATATTATTTACAAAATTATAGAAATGTGCTACTTCATGTGCTATTGTTTCATAGGGATTATCTTTTAAATGTATTGATGAAATGGAAATGTTGTTTAATGATTGAACAGTATTTTCAAAATGTTTATCATGTGTTTCAGGCATGAAATACCCTTTAGTGTTTTTATTCATGTCTTTTATATTGACTATCAGATTATCTGGAAGTTTCAAATTAAATTTTTTATTTAGAAAAATAATAAATCGTTCCGTTTCTTCAATGCTCGGTTTTATGCTGTTGCCTAATTTCTTATCAATCAATTTCAACTCTTTTTTATTCATGTTCAATTCCCTTCAATTCATTTTCAGTATCATTGTATCAAACTATTTGTTTTTTGATACAATAAATTGTAATAGTGTAAACAGTATTTATATTTTACTGTTTACATCTTCATTCTCGTTTTACTATCCATTCTCGTTTTCCATTATGTCGTTTTTGAACGCCCACAAACCACATCATAGCAACTAACCCCCCATGCTTATCAAGTGCTTTATTTTTTTGCTCAAATTTACGCATGGCTTGTTCTTTGCTCATTTCTTCCTCGATTGGTTCGGACATAAACGGAAATTCACAATATACATATTTCATTTTCCAACCTCTATTAGTGTTATAACAATAAAAATTAATTAAGATTGAATTTTTTAATTGCATCTGTTGGTGAGAATTTTCCGATAAATGTTGCCCTTCCATCCTTATTACTCATAGTTTCATCTGTTGTAAATTGACCGTTATTCATACATACAACAAGTTTATTTTTTTCGATTTCAACTGTATAGCGTGGAATATCCCCAAATTCTTTTATATTTTCAATCTTGTTTTTTATCTCGTCAATATTCATTTTTATTTTCCCCATTCAGTCATTTAGATATACAAATTCATCTTTGTTTTTATAATACTCTCTAACAGGTTCATTCATTTTTTCAATAAAATCTTCCTCATCAGATTTAATAACGACTTTCCCATTTTTAAAAACTTGAATTGTAAAAATCCCCTTATCGTATTTTTTAAAATCTTCCGATTTCATAGAATACTTAAGAACATCTGATAAATCAACTTTTTTACCTGTTGTAAGGAAAATGTATTCTTCAATTTCATTTAATCTATATACAGAAGATACATTCCATTCATCTTCCATATATCTGCATTTTTCAACAGTTACTTTATGAATGAATTTATTTTTATGTAGTGTTACTACATTTTTACCTTTTGCTCTTTCTTTTAATTCCCCTTTCAGATTAGAGTTAAATGTAAAATCAAAACGAAGATGTTTTTCAATCAATTGGTTTATCCTATCACTTTTATTAAATTGATTGAAATAATTTTTCACATCGCTTTCAATCTCATTAAAATCTTTTCTAACCTTCTTGTATGGTTTTTTGTTTTTTTCTTTATACAATTGCTTTATGTGTTCAGATAATTCATTTTCAGGTATCTCTATTTGTTTATAGATTGAACATTCTTTAATGTCTTTTTTATCCACATCTAAATTAAATTGATTGTATTTACTGATACAATGATTAACATGATTATTCAGATTTAATTCAATTATGTTATCAACTTGATGATTAGTATTAGTGGAAAGGGAATAACCTTTACTTACTATTTGAGTAAGCATTTTATTTAATTCATCTACTGATAGATTATTTTTTGTTTCCATATTAGCCCTCCAAAAAGCATCTCTCTAATGCTTTTAAACGGGTATCGTTTTCTTTTTTAGTTCCAATATGATATTCAGTTACCTTAACCCAATCTCCCTCAATATTTCTAATACTGTTGCAGTCAGGACATCTAAAAGCATTTGTTGTTGGATTTAAATACGCATTTTCGTGATTACACAATTCTTTTTGTTTCATATCAAACACCGATTCAATTCAAATTCAATTCATAAGTAGAATAGTGTAAACAGTATATAAACATTTCCTTTTACATTTTACTATCCTGTTTACAGGTGTTGTAATGCGTTATATATATAAAAACATTCTCTATGGCATAGCC
>CAZYLG010000046.1:0-14996 GCA_964648565.1 uncultured Thermoplasmatales archaeon | reverse complement strand
CCTATTATATCCCATCATTTTCTCCTTTTTTTATAAAATAGAATCAACATTTTGATTCATAAACATTTAAAACTAGGATTTATTACCCTATTAAAAACTGATAAATTTAGATTAACTTGATGAATGAGAGGATGTGTAAAAAATCATGGATCCAGTTTGTCCACTTGACTATCGATATGGAAGAAAGGAAATCAAAGATATTTTTGGTGAAGAACAACGGTTACAATATTTACTGACTGTAGAAGCTGCATTAGCCCGTGCTCATGCTAAAGTTGGTAATATTCCCAAAGAAGCAGCTGAAGAAATAACCAAGAAAGCAACCACAACAAAAGTAAAAGTAAAAAGAGTAACTGAAATCGAAAAAGAAACAAAACATGACATCATGGCCGTAACAAAAGCATTAGCTGAAATCTGCGAGGATGACGCAGGAAAATACATTCATCTAGGAGCAACAAGTTATGATATTGTCGACACGGCTAATGCTTTACAATTTGTAGAAGCAACAACGATTCTTTCCCAACAGTTAAAACAACTAAGAAAAGCATTGGTTACGCTTGCAAAAAAACATCGGAAAACAGTGATGCTTGGAAGAACACATGGACAACACACCATCCCTATCACTTTTGGATTGAAAATGGCTGGATACGCCATGGAAGTTGACCGGCATTTAGAACGACTTCATGAACTGAAAAGCCGCTTGTTCATTGGAAAACTCTCTGGAGCAGTAGGAACCGGTGCAGCACTTGGAGATCATGCTTTGGAATTGCAACAAACTATGCTCACTGATCTCAAACTTGGCATAGAAGATGTTTCTACTCAGATTGTTTGCAGAGACCGGTATAATGAACTTTTAGGATTACTTGCCAATATTGCAACCAGTATGGAAAAATTTGCAACAGAAATCAGAAATCTTCAACGAGATGAAATTAGAGAAGTCGCTGAATCATTTGATGTGAAAAAACAAGTTGGTTCTTCAACCATGCCTCATAAAAGAAATCCAATCACAAGTGAACAAGTCTCAGGACTTTCCCGATTAGTACGAAATTTTTTAACCACAGGTTTTGAAAACGCGATCCAATGGCATGAACGAGATCTCTGTAATTCTTCAAGTGAAAGATTCATCATTCCTCATTCATTGATTTTAACTGATTGGATTGTTTATAAGATGACCGATGTGTTTACCCATTTGAAAGTATTTCCAGATCGAATGAAAGAAAACATGAAGATTTCCAAAGGACTTCCTATGGCTGAATCGTTAATGACAACGTTAGTTGAACATGGTATGGGACGAGGGAATGCTCATGAACTCATGAGACAAACAGCACTTAAAGCTGCAGCAGAAGATATTACATTAAAGGAAGCATTCATTAGAGAAAACAAGAAAAAACAATTACTTTCTGAAAAAGAAATTGATCATGCATTAAACCCTGAGAATTATTTAGGTGCAACAGATGAAATCATTGAACGGGTCATCAAAAAATTAAATCGATAAAAACATTGAGAAATGGATTGATAATATGGATAAGTTAGAAACGATTTTAGATCACACCGATGAAGTAGTTACTAAAGAAGAATTAGCAGAAGTATTAAAAAAAGATCATCCTAAAGCATACATTGGTTTTGAACCATCTGGAACGGTTCATCTTGGTTGGAAGATTTGTACGAATAAAATCAAGGATTTTCTAAACGCTGGTTTTGATTTTACAGTGCTTCTTGCTGATTGGCATGCGTATATCAATGATAAACTCGGCGGAGATATTGAAACCATTAAACTTTGCGGCCGATACATGGAAGATTGTTTTGCAGCAATGGGTGTTGATAAGGAAAAAGTTAAGTTTGTGTATGCAAGTGAATATGTAGGTGATCCAAAGTATTGGGAACTTGTTTTGAAAACATCAAAATCTGTGTCCGTTGCTCGAGTGAAACGAGCGATGGATATAATGGGGCGGGGAGCTGAAGAAGCTGAAAAGGATCTTTCTAAATTATTTTATCCGGCGATGCAAGTTGCTGATATTTTTTATTTGGATTTAGATGTAGCATATGGTGGAACAGATCAACGGCATGCTCATATGCTTGCTCGGGATGTAGCAAAAAAAATTGATAAAAAATCTCCTGTTGCATTACACACACCACTTCTCACAGGTCTTCAAGCAGGTGGTCGAATGAATCCTCTTGAAGCAAAGATGAGTAAGAGCAAACCGGATTCAATGATTTCTATTCATGATACGACTGATGAAGTTAATAGGAAAGTGAAAAAAGCGTATTGTCCTGAAAAACAAGTTGAGGGAAATCCGGTTCTTGAAATGTGTAAATTTGTCGTATTTCCTGAATTGGACGGAGAGGTTTTTCTTATAAAACGACCTGAGAAATGGGGTGGAAACCTTGAATTTAAATCTTATCAGGAACTTGAAGATGCATTTAAAAAGGATCTTCATCCACTTGATTTAAAAACCTCTACGGCAAAGTATCTTAATCAGATTCTTGAACCAATTCATGCTTATTTTGAAAAGCATCCGGAGAATTTTGAGAAAATGAAGAAATCTGGGATTATTACCAGATAATCTTCATTCTTTATTTCTTTTTTATTTTATGTAATTCAAGAGTTTCATCAGTAAATGATTGTGATGCGACAATGATGCTTTCTAGATTATTATTTTTGAGTGTTTGATTGAATTCATTTCGTGGTGATTTCGTACTAAAAATGGTAAACGCTCTTCCCTCATCCGTTAGGTAGTTGGGAAGTTGCTTAAGAAAGGGTATTGTGATCTCTAATCCTGTTTTTCCACCGGATACTGCTTTATCAAACCAGCCGCTGCCACCAACATATTCGTCTTTTGAGGTTGGTAAATATGGCGGATTAAAAATGATAAGATTAAATGTTTCATCTTTTGTTAACACATCATATAATGATCCTTTTCTAATTTCTAGTGAACCAGTAAGTTGGCTTTTATTCTGTTCATAATTTTTTTTTATTAAATCGATAGCAAACGGATTAATATCCGAACAAACGACAGTGACCCCTTTTTGAGCACAGTACAATGCAATAATACCGGTACCAGATCCAATTTCAAAAACAGAGTCTTCAGCAGTAGGATGTATTTCTTCTAAGAGTAAAAAGGTATCTTCTGCTGGATCATATACTTCTGGATGAGTTTGGATTTCTAGATTATTGCATTTGAAAGACGATGGTTTCCTTTTCACAAAAATGGTAATAAAATAAAAGATAAAAATATTGGTGTTAATGTTTCATCCAAGTATATTTTTTGTTTTAGGTATTGGAACGTTTGCTAAAAAACGAATGCAAAAGAAATATTTAAATACGAGAAAATAGTATATCTTCTTAACACGTATTAATACGTGTATGGATGTGTCAATATGAATAATGGAAAAACAATAGGAATGGCTCTCTTCTTTGGAGGAATTGTTCTTCTCATAGCCTATGGATTCTTTCAAGGATTTGAAGAACTAATGCAAGCTTTAGACATCGTATCAGGCGCATTTCTTGGCCTAACCGTTATTGGGCTGATTACCCTCATTGTATCAATTTACTTAGAACAAAAAAGAGATACGAAAGAAACCATGAAACATATTAAAAAGGAGGATTTGAAACCATGATAATTGTAAACACTGATTTTGTCACAGGAAAAGAAATCAAAGAAACAATAGATCTTGTTCGTGGAAATACCATTCAAACAAAAAGCATTGGAAAAGACATCAAAGCTGGATTCCGTCATATGGCTGGCGGAGAGATCAAAGAATACACTGAGATGCTAGCGGAATCAAGGGAAATTGCATTAAAACGAATGAAAGAAAAAGCGGAAAAACTTGGTGCAGATGCGGTTATTAACGTTCGATTCATGACCTCAGGAATGATGGGTGGTGCAGCAGAAATCCTCGCATACGGTACGGCTGTAAAACTCAAATAAACCATTGAATGCTATGGAATCAATCATCCTCCCTATCATCGGGATTATACTCATCGGCATTGGCCTAGCAACTTTGATTAATCCAAATTTTTCACGATGGATCAATCTACCTGGAGATGCACGATTAAAAGCAGTGGTTTCAATCATCATTGGAACCATTCTTCTTATTCTTAGTTTTACCATATAAAATATAAAGGAGAACAAAACAAAATGAAAAAACAACTAATCTCTCTAATAATAATTCTCATTCTTATCTCAACAGTATTCAGTGGATGTACTGAAAACGAAAGTAATGATGAAAATAAAAATCCACCATCAAACGAAGTATCATTAGAAACAAAATCTCGATATTATATTGAAAATTTAACAAATGAAAATTACGAAACCGTTTTTGAAGAATTCACAAGTGAAATGAAATCCGTTTTTCCAATTAAAGATTTACAATACGCTTGGGAATCATTACTTTCCACCTATGGAACATTTGAAGAGATCGTACGAACAAAACAAACTGAGGAACTAGGATATCAAATTGTTTATGTCACCTGTTCATTTTCCACCTTAGGATTTTTAGATCTTCGATTTGTATTCGATGATCAAGATCGTATCGCTGGATTCCAATTTGTACCAACTGAAACAACGGAGAACTACTCATCACCGGATTATGTGAACACCTCATTATTCACTGAACAAAACTTCACTATTGGATCTGATCCATGGAAACTCCCAGCAACCCTTAGCATACCAACAGGATCTGGACCATTCCCTGCAGTTGTATTAGTTCATGGATCTGGACCAAATGATCGAGATGAAACAATCGGTCCAAATAAACCATTCAAAGACATCGCTCAAGGTCTTGCATCAAATGGAATCATGGTATTACGATATGATAAAAGAACAAACGTTTATCCAAACGAGTTTGCAGCATTAAGTAGTTATACACCACAAGAGGAAGTAATCGATGATGCAATATCTGCAATTTCACTGCTAAAAAACCATACACTTGCAGATCAAAACCAGGTGTTTTTACTTGGCCATAGCCTTGGAGCAACGATGGCTCCAGAAATTGCTCGACAATCTAGTGGTCTAACTGGAGTTATAATGCTTGCCACATCAGCACGATCATTTGAAGATTTGTATCTAGATCAAATAACCTACTTATCGGAACTTGATGGAACAATTGATGAAAATGAACAAGAACAAATCGATTCAACAGAAGAATCTGTTCAAAAAATTAAAAGATTAAACATGACTGAAAACGAAACCGTGTTAAACCTGCCACGCAGTTATTGGGTATATCTTTCAACATACAATCCAATTGAAACTGCACAGAACCTAACCTTACCACTTTTCTTGTTACAAGGGAAACGAGATTATCAAGTAACATATGAAGATGACTTTTTAGTATGGCAAAACACATTTAATACTACTTCTCGAGTGAGTTTTCAAACCTATGAAACACTGAATCACTTGTTTATAACTGGTTCTGGAACTCCAACTAATACTGAATATCTATCTCCTGGAAATGTGGATGAAACAGTAATCACGGATATTGAAAACTGGATAAAAAATCGATAAAGTCGACAATTGGAAGTAACGTTATGAAAAGAGTAACCATAACATTGAATGAGGACATTTGGAAATGGTGGAAAAAAAACCCATGGATTAATCTTTCACAACTCGCTGAACGAGAACTGAAACGACTTCGTGCATTAGAAGAAAGAGTACTGGGAACCTGTCCTAAATGCGGAAGTGAAAAACTTAAATTCGATGGAAAAACCTATCGTTGTGCAAAATGTGGATTTGAATACAAATAAAAAAATGGAGAAATGAATCTATGAAATATTGTCCACGCTGTGGATCGTCAAATGTTGAATGGGTCCTTCCCCAAGATTGGTCCAAATGGGAATGTAAAAACTGTGAATATATTGGCCCAGTAATCATTGAAGATGGAACTATTGCAGAAAAAATCAAAGAAGATTATGAAAAACAACATAACAAAAAAACAAAATAAAAAACATAGGAGTGAAAAAAACAGTATGATGGTAACCACAACTGAACACATTCCAAATCGAGAAGTACAAGAAGTACTAGGAGTAGTATTTGGAAGTTGTGTACAAACAAAACATCTTGGCAAAGATCTTAGAGCTGCAGGTCGAACACTTATCGGTGGAGAAAACATTAGTTATACTGAACTTGTTGAGGAAGCACGAAGAGTTGCTATGAAACGATTGATATCTGATGCGGAAAAACTCAATGCTGATGCTATTGTTGGCATGCGGTATGCAACAGCACAAACCATGGGATCAGCAGCTGAAATCATCGCTTTTGGAACCGCTGTGAAAACTTTTTAGTACTCTTTAAAATACAATCAAAACTTGAGGAAGAAAGATGGCAATAATTGAAGTGCAAAACCTTGTGAAAAATTATGGATCTGTTGAAGCGGTCAAAGGAATCTCTTTTGCTGTTGATCAAGGAGAAATCTTTGGATTGATCGGACCGAATGGTGCAGGTAAAACCACCACGTTACAAGTACTTTCCACCCTACTTCAAATTACGAATGGATCAGTTACTTTATTTGGCATTGACTTAGATAAACATCCTGACGAAATTAGAAAACAAATTAGTTATCTGCCGGAGGATGCCGGTGCATATAAGAATTTAACTGGTCGGCAATACCTTGAATTCATTGCTCATTTTTTCAATCCAAAAAAATCTGATGAAATGATTCAAAGGGGAATTGAAATCGCGGATTTAGGATCTCGTATTGATGATAAAGTAGATACGTACAGTAAAGGAATGAAACGGAGACTGCTTGTTGGTCGAGCATTGATGAATAATCCAAAACTAGCAATTTTAGATGAACCAACAAGTGGCCTGGATGTTAGAAATGCTCAAGAAATCAGATCTATCATCAAATCAAGTGCAAAAAACGGAACCATAGTCTTACTATCATCTCATAACATGCTTGAAGTTGAATATCTCTGCAATCGAATCGCACTTATCGCAGATGGATTAATCATTGAAGAAGGAAAACCAAAGCAGTTAAAGAAAAAGTATAATGCTGAAAACATTGAAGAAGTCTTTATGAAGGTGGTTCAATGAGTGCATTAACAAATATTATTCGAAAAGAAATAAAGGAACTACTTACTCCAGCAACAATCCTTCCTATTGTGATTCTCACTCTTGTTTTTGGATCCATTGGTGGCACCATGGGTGGGCTTGAAGAAGAAATTCAACAAAAACCAGTCATCGGATTAATCAATGAACAAAACACCACGTATTCATCACTAGCAACCTCTCTTCTTCAACAACACGCTCGTGTTGTCTATAACGGAACCAGTTTAAGTCAAAGAGAAGAAGGCATTCAAACCGTTCAAGAAAAAAATGGAGCCGCATTACTCATCATTCCCAGTAATTTCACAAGTAGCATTGAACAGAATAAACCTGGTATCATCGAAGTTGAATGGATCGTTGAAGGAACAGGGATTATGGATACCATTCCATCTTCATCAGTAGAAGGACTCATTAGTTTAATACGACAACAAATCTCACAACAATTAATCACTCAAGCAAATCAAAGTGCTAATGCAAGTCTTGTGCTTAATCCACTTACTAAACAAGAAACAACGAATCTGAAGGGACACACCTATGAAAATATTTCACCCGGAGAAATCACAGGCCTTCTCTCGACGCAATCATCAACCACACCAATTGTGATTATGATGATTATTATCATCGCTGGTGGCATGGTTATTTCTTCAATGGCACTTGAAAAAGAAAATAAAACACTGGAAACACTATTGACCCTTCCAGTTAGAAGAGTTAGTATTGTAACAGGAAAAATCATAGCGAGTGCAATTGTTGGGCTTCTTCTTGCAGTCGTTTACATGTTTGGTATTGGCTATTACATGCAATCATTTCAATTCGATATGCCAGGAACCGGATCTACATTTTCATTAGCCTTAACCACATCTGATCTAATCCTTGTTGGCATTTCTTTGTTTGTCACTCTTGTTGCAGGATTATCACTCTGTATGCTGCTAGGCACTATGGCAAAAAATTACAAGAGCGCACAAAGTCTGACCGCACCAGTTACCATGATGGCAATCTTTCCGATGCTTCTTACCATGTTTACTGATTTTGAAACCCTTCCTCTTGCGTTGAAAGCACTTGTATTTGCAATTCCGTTTTCTCATCCTATGATGGCTTCAAAAGCATTACTCTTTGATAATTACACATTAGTATTTGCAGGAATCGCGTATGTTACCGTGTTTGCCATTGCAATTATTGCTATTGTCATATGGGTGTTTACCACGGATCGATTAATCACTGGAAGTAACATAAAAACCATGCTATCTAAACTACGAAAACGAAATTAAACAAAATTTAAAAGTACATCAACTAGAAAGATGAGACCAAGAACCATAATAATAATTCCTATGGTTCTTCCAAGCTTGTCTTCATCTATCCGATTCGCAAAAAGAGATCCACCAGTAGCACCAACAGCTGCACCTAGACTTGCGATAAGTGCGGTTTCAAAGAGAAGATTCCCTTGAAACGTATGTGCTGAAAAACCAGCTCCAGCAATAAAAAACATCAGTAACAATGAAGTACCAATTGCCTGGTGCAACGTATAGCCCATGATAAAAATAAGAACAATTGTCATCGATCCACTACTACCCATACCTGTAAATCCACTAGAAAAACCAATTAATCCACCAAAAAAAATGAAACTTAGATGTTTGTGTTTTTGAAACTTAGAAAAATTCACTTTTTCATTAACCACATCAATATTTCTTTTGATGCCACCACGAAGGAGCATATAACCAAAAAGAATGAGAACGATGGCGATTAAAATCTTCAAACTTGATTCTGGAGTACCCGATGAAAAATAACTTCCCACTAGCGAACAGGCCACTGCAGATAATCCTAGGAGTACAACTGGTTTAACATTCACATGTCCTTTTAATAAAAAAATACTACCTGCAATGAGACCAATTATACAATCAACGAATAAACTGGTTCCAATAGCATTATAAATTGACGAACCTAAAACTACCGTAATAAGTGGAATAATGAATGGTTCAGCTGTTCCAGATGCAATACCGACGTATAATCCGCTTCCAAAACCTGTTAGAAAGGTAAGAACGGTTGAAATGAAATCATCAAACACAACTGCTGCATAACAAGCTAATTACATAAATGTTTTATCTAGAAAAGAAGGTGAAAAATATATGTTATCACAAAGATTTTTTTTATAAAAATGAATGCTTACAACTGAAATAAATCCATGCTCAAATAACGTTCTCCTCGATCCGGAAGAACAGTAACAACTTTGTTAAATGCTTTTGAAACTTTTAACGCAGCAAGCATATTTGCTCCCGCACTAATTCCAACTAATAATCCATAGTTTTCAGCTAATTTACGAGACATCTCCACTGCTTCATGACTACCAACAACAATTACCCGATCAACTTTATCCATATCGATTAATTTTGGGATGAAACCATCACCAATACCCTGAATACGATGTTCACTAATACGCGCGTTACTTCCACCAAACATCACTGCGGCTTCCTCAGGTTCAACCGCAATTACTTTCACATCCGGATTGAGTTCTTTCATCACTGAAGAAACACCAATAAGCGTACCACCCGTGCCCACACCAGCGACCACTGCATCAACTGGACCAATTTCTTCAACGATTTCTTTTCCAGTTTTGATATGAGCCATGATATTATTTGGATTGCTGAACTGCCGAGTATAAAACGTTTTTTCATCCTTTGCTAGTTCTTCAGCAGTATCAATTGCTTCCTGAAGACTCCCACTTTTTGAGGTAAGAACAAGTTCCGCACCAAATGCTTTCATCATTAGTTTTCGTTCCCTGCTCATATTCTCCGGCATCACAATGGTCATATGATAGCCTTTAGCTGCAGCTATCATTGCTAACGAAATACCCGTATTCCCACTACTTGCTTCCACAATGCGATAACCTGGTTTAAGCAATCCTTCCTTTTCAGCAGCTGTAATGATTTCTAAAGCAACTCGGTCTTTAATACTTCCACTAGGATTCACACTTTCCAGTTTTGCATACACATCATCAACCCTGATAAGTGGAGTATTTCCAATTACTTTAATTACTGAAGAATACAAACTCATCTTTACTAGACCGTACCAAGAATTAATGTTCTTTTATTAAAACTCATCTAAAAAGAAAAGAAAAAATTGATTAGGGAATCAATCAGTTCTTACAAGTAATCCGCCACGTTTGTAAATCTTTAGTTGTGATGGTGAAAACGGTTTGGCTTTCAACGATATATTCTTTGTTTCGTCAGTTACTTCACCAGTTTCAAAATTCACTGATAACGTGTCCTTATCATCAATCTTTTTAGTAATACCTTCACACACTAGAATGGGCATTGCATTATTAATCGCGTTTCGTTCATAAATAGCGCCAAATGATTCAGCGATGATCACACTAATACCAAGTGATTTGAAACAATCCACAGCTTGTTGACGGCTGCTTCCGCAACCAAAATTCTTGCCAACAACCAAAATGTCACCGGGTTTAGCTTTTTTGGAAAAATCCTTGTATCCTTCAAGATTATCAAAAGTATACTGTCCCATTTCTTCAATATCTGTGATATGTAAATACCGATTATGAAAGATCATATCCGTATCAATATTGTCTTTATCAATTACCCATGCCCTACCTTCTACTTTAACAGGTGCTTCATCTGTCGGTTTACTTGGATTCGATTCAAAGGTTTGATCACGTGGTAAACCAATAGGTGCTGGGGTTTCATCAATCTTATCAGCAGAAGTTATCTTTCCAGAAATAACTGAGGCAGCAACCGTTGCAGGACTTGCTAAATACACATTTCCTGGTCCTTGTTTTCCAGTAAAGTTTCGATTCCCGGTTGAAATCTCAACTTCATCTTTTCCAGTCTGACCGATTTGACCAGCAGCACAACCTGCACAACCAGCTGCACCAATCAAGGCACCTGCTTTTTTAAAGATATCAATTAATCCTTCATCCAAACATGCTTCCCAAATCCTATTTGTTGAAGGAACTATTTTTAATACTCTTCCAGGTGCAACGTTACGATCTTTTAAGATTGATGCTGCAATACGCATATCATCCATTCGACCATTCGTACAAGAAGCGATAATTCCTGAATCAACACTAATATCTCCCACATCGTCAACATCAACGACATCTTCTGGATGACCCGGGCGAGAAATTTTCGGACGGATATCTCCTATATCAATCTCAATCGTTTTTTCATAATCTGCATCATCATCTGCATATACCGGTTTCACATCCACCCCAACACAATCTCTATAATAATCAATGACCTCATCATTTGGTGGAAACAATAGCACAATTCCTGCCATTTCAGTTGCCATTGAAGCAATCGTAATTCTCCCATCAAGAGATAATGAATCAACATACTCTCCATACATCTCAGCGGCATAACCAAGTAAGCCATTAGCACCAAGGGTTTCAAGCATAGTAAGAACGACGTCTTTTGCTGAAGCTGATTCATTAGGTTTACCTTTCAACACAATTTTAACAGTCGGCGGAACTTTAAACCAAATCTTTCCATGAGCCCATGCATGAGCAATATCCTTATCTCCCATGCCTTGACCAAACGCACCAACTGCACCAAGAATATTTGCATGTGAATCAGTTGAAATTAGGGTTCCACCTGGTTTGACTAATCCATCCTCAATTGCAATATGAGTACCAATACCCTGATCTACATCATAAATTTTTATACCATGTTTTCGAGCAAATAATCGGCAAATATGTTGATTTGCTGCATATTTTTGACTGCAGCCACCAGGATTCGTATCAAAAGTAAAAAACGTTTTAGAAACATCATCTACCCCTAGACTATTTTCTTCAAGGTTTTTAACAACATTAGCCCCTCCAAAATCACGAGCCACTCGAGCATCAATCCCAATATCTATAATATTGCCAACAATTGCTTCTTGACTTGAATGTTTTTCAAAAATTTTTTGAATAATTGTTTTTCCCATCACTCATCACTCCTCTTGGTTTATATCCCGTTCCTCAGGTCCATCATATTCACAATTCACAGAAAACATTTTCCTCATTGGTTTAAACCGAGTTTGTTCCTCATACACTTGTGCAGTTAATCCTGCAACTCGTCCTAGTAAGAAAAACGCTTTTCCCAGTCGCCAATCTAATTTCATATCAGAAATCACCGCTGCAATAGCACCATCTACATTAATCGGTAGTTTTTTCCCAAGCACTTCATCTAATTCCTTTTCAATTGCCTTAGCCAACGTTATATGATCTCCAGTGATCTTTAATTCATCAGCAAGAGCAAACAACCGAACCGTTCGAGGATCTTCACTGTGTACCCGATGACCAAACCCCAGAATACGTTGATGTTTATCTCTAGATTCAGCAACTAACGTTTTAGCCATCGCATCAACTGAACACCCTTCTTCATTCATGCGTTTTACTCCATCTTGCATGAATCGAGCACCTTTCTCAATTGCTCCACCATGTGCATCACCAATACTAAGGATTCCCGCAGCAACCGCACTTGGAAGTGGAACACCACCAGAAGCAACAACTCGAGATGCCATTGGAGAAGGAGAAGTTACTCCATGATCAATACAAGACGTAAGAATTGCATCCATCATCTTTCCATGAGATTTACTTGGCAAGTCTCCTTTAATCAACAAATAGACAACATGAGGAAAGGGAATGTTACCGATCAAATCTTGCTGTCGATAACCTTTGGTGATCAAATGATTTGGTTCAACTTTTGTAATCGAACTTTTCCATTCCATAAAACATTACTCCTTTACTCGATAAATAACGTCTAATAATTCACCATTCCGCCATTTAGTGATACCGACAATATCATCACCAAGATCAAGTTCAGGCGGGCCACCTGTTTTCTTATCTGCCATTTCTTTTAACGATTCAATGGAAACAATATTTACATCATTGTTCCCTTCAAGTTTTTCAAGTAAATCCGTTCGTTTTGGATTAATAGCAATACCTTGATCGGTGACAATTGCATCAATGACATCACCGGGAGTAGTAATCGTTGTTACTGCATCTCGAATTACTGGAATCGTTTTCCTGAACACTGGAACCGTTATCATGGTAAGATTTGCTCCTGAAGCTGAATCTTGATGTCCTCCAATTCCATGAAGTAAACGGCCATCACTATGAGTGTTCACATTCACATTAAAATTCGTGTCCACTTCAGTTGCTCCAAGCATAGTTGCATGCAGCCCATCAAGAAATCTTCCTTTTGAAGAGGGATCAGCGTAATGACCAATATCAGTTATCAACCGCCGGGTCTCTGCAATATATTTTATACTTTCCACGTCAAAACATTGCAATCCATATGCATTTTTTACTAGTCCTTTTCGATGCATTTCAGCGATAAACTTAGTAAATCCACCGGTTTCACAAGCAGCAACTACATTGTTTTCTTCAAGAGTTTGATCTAAGTATTGTAATGCAGCTAGTGATATTCCTCCAGCACCAGCTTGAAAAATTAATCCATCTTTAATAAGACCAAGCGCACTCATTAAATCTATGCATTGACCGGCAATATGAAGTTTCTGAGGATTATTAGTTACTTTAAGGGAACCAGAAACGATGTCTTTTGGATTACCAATTTGATCCATTTGGACCACATAATCAACATAACTTTCGTTGATCTCTTGAAAACTACAAGGCCGATCAACCAAATTATCTGTTACAATGATGACATGATCTGCGTGCATGGCATCAACTTGAGAGTAACAAATTGGTCCGAACGCACTTTTTCCAATAAGACCCGTGCAATTCCCCCGATTATCTGCTGCTGATGCTGCTATGATTGCTACATCTACGTGAAGTTCATCATTTTTAACTGCAGCCCACCGACCACCATGAGATCGTAACACTACAGGAAAATCCAAAGGGTTTTTGGAAACGTAATCACCAACAACTCCATTAATGCTCCCTTCAATACGTGAAACTGTTCCTTCTTTGATATGATCAATTACTGGTTCATGAATCGGAAATAATGCAGTTTGAGCAAGCCTAAGATTTTTTATTCCAAGATCACGAATTACATCAAGTGCATGGTTTACAACATAGTCTCCATTTCTCAGTTGATGATGAAATGAAACAGTTTGTCCATCTTTCAACCCACTTTTTTGCAAAGCCTTCGTTAACGTTGTAACCTTTGAATCGCAATTATTTTTATGGGCTTTTTTGAATGGTTTAAATTTTTCTCCAGCAATAGTTTCAGGAAGCGTTCTTCCCGCAGAATTGGTTACACTCATTCTTCCACCATTGATTTCTTGATTTCAAAATCAATGAAATCACAATGATTCACAATAACTGCTTCAGCTGATCGTTTTGTTTTATCGCCTTCATGTGAATGTGCATAAATGATGTGAGCGATCTCATCCGGAAGTCCATGTTGCCAAGCTAGTTTTGCTCCAGCAAGTGGATGACGGAATTTTTTTCCGAATTCTCCCTTAACGATTTTTTTATTAATTACATCATATTCTACGAGTTTTCCGACATCATGAAGCAAGGCTCCAGCAATCAAGTAATCTTGATTTAATTCTTCTTCTCGCTGCTTCATCACTGCATAAACCATATGTGTCATTCGTTTGGTATGATCTGTAAGTCTTCCAGAATCCTCAATAAGCAACGTGAATGGGACATCATGAATGCTGTTCCATCCTCGTTCATCTGCTGCTGTCTTCCAAATTGCAACGACTTTGTTCCTTAATGTTTCATCTTTTATCCACGTCAGTTCTTCAGAAAAACAATCTTTTATTTCCTTTTCATTTACCACAACGGTTTCCCCCAGAGGCAATATTTTTTTTAAATTGCAGCCATAATGGAATCAAAGCATTATTAATATTTGTCTTCGACAAAAGACGTAAGAAATTGTGGACTGAGGGAAGGAAAGAGGTGATTTAGAGGGGTATTGGATGGGTACCCTTAAAAATTCTTGGGTGTGCTTCCTTCCCAACCAGCTTCCATAGGAGAGATAAATTCTGGTTTTA
>CAZYLG010000045.1:0-15225 GCA_964648565.1 uncultured Thermoplasmatales archaeon | reverse complement strand
GATTAAAGAAAGAATCATTAGAAAATATTATGAATTATAATCAGTTTATCCTATCAAGTTACTCTACTGATATTGAGTAAAAAAAACAAAATATATTTAAAAATCTGTGAAAGTATATTATAAAACCGAGGAAGATAACTATGAAAGAGTTAGCTGAAGTGAGAACGTTAAAAGTAAATCGGTATATCATCATTGATGATGAACCTTGTAAGATTGCAAGTATTTCAACATCAAAACCTGGGAAACATGGTGAATCAAAAGCTCGGATTGAAGCAATTGGTGTTTTTAATGGACAAAAGAAAAGTATTGTCAGTCCAGTTACTCATAAAGTTCATGTTCCGATTATTGATAAAAGAACTGCACAGGTTGTCGCTATTATGGGTGAAAACGTGCAATTGATGGATATGGAAACTTATGAAACTTTTGAAATGCCAATTCCAGATGAATATAAAGATGATCTTGAACCAGGTAAAGAAATTCAATATTTAGAAGCTTTAGGAAGAAAGAAAATAACTCGGGTTTAAAACCAAACATTTTTCTTCCTTTGTTTTATTCTTTTTTTATTATGGATTCTGCTTTTCCAAGTGATATCTCATCATATTTTGCGGATGCCGAGTCAAGTTTTGATGAAAGTGATGTAGTTCTCTTTGGAGTGAGTTTTGATAAAACCGCTAGTTTTCGATCTGGAAGCAGTTTTGGTCCTGATGCTATTCGTAAAGCGAGTTGGAATTTTGAATCATTCAATTTTCACACAGGAGTAGATCTTCAGGATAAACGTATTCATGATTATGGAAATCTTAATGTTGATATTGATAAAGATGTAAATTATGTTATTGAACAAGTTCAGATGTTTGCTCGTTCGATAATAAAAAAGCATAAGATACCTGTTCTTCTAGGAGGGGAACATTCACTTTCTGCTGCAGTGGTCCAATCATTTGCTAAGAATATAGGCATCCTTGCCTTTGATGCTCATGCGGATTTTCGGGATATATACCAAGATGAAAGATATAATCATGCTTGTACATTACGAAGAATTGCAGATTATGTTGGGGATGAAAATGTGTTTCTTTGTGGTCTTCGGTCTGCAGGAAAAGAAGAATACAATGATTTGAAAAAACATAATATCTCTTTTATTGATACCTACACATTTCACAAACTTACAAGTCAACAGGTTATAGATCAGATCACTTCAATTTTCAGTAATCAACCAATTTATATCACCATTGATATCGATGTGTTTGATCCTTCGTATGCTCCTGGAACGGGTACTCCTGAACCTTTTGGACTAAATCCTATGGATGTTCTTCCAATCATTGATGCGATTTCCCCACAACTCATTGGCTTTGATATTATGGAAGTTAATCCTTATTTTGACCATGGGCAAACCGCATTTTTAGGAGCAAAACTTATTAGACATATCTTAGAAAGACTCCTCTTAAAATGATTAGTTTAATATAAGATGATTTCATTCAAACCCGCTATGAACAATGAAAAAATAGCTATAATAGCATTGGTTGTCATTATCGCAGGTGCGTTATCACTCTTCTTAGTCAGTTCATTTGGCGGAGATATTTTTGATAATCTTTTCAGTGATACAGATACACCATCTCAAGGGGATAATGTCATTGAAGCAGGTGATTGTGCTGATGTTCATTATATTGGTCGTTATGCATCGAATAATACCGTTTTTGATTCTTCATATGCTGATGTTGATGAAAAAACTGGTGGTTCACCTTTAAAAATATTTGTAACGACAGATAAAACAATTCCGTCACCAACAGGTTATTCTAATTATACTGCTAGTTTTATTGATGGATTATTATCTCGTTTAATTGGAAAGGAAGAAGGAGAAACATATTCTCTTGAAATCCCTCCATCTGAAGCATATGGTGAAAAGAAATTACGAGTGGGAGATCAATTTAAATCAAGTAGTTTTGCGTTAAATACCATTAATCCAGAATTATCTCTTAATCAGACATTAGAAGTGACTAAATTAACAGATAGTAATCTAAGCTTGAAATGGGTAGAATTGGATGAATACGGAAAATTTACCATGCCACAAATCGTGCTTAATGATTTACTTGCTCAGACTCAGGAAGATATGATCCTTATTCCACCACCACATTTTATTTGGGAAAATGCTTCAGAGATTATTGATTATGATGATGATTCAGTAACCATAAAAACAACGCCTACAAAAACAGAGAACTTGTATGATTCTTTTGAACAAGTTCAATATGGATTTGGTCAAAATGATGTGTTTAGTATCTTTCCAGATGCTACAAATGCAACCTATAATGAAACAACGATTACGTTAACTAGCAATCCAGAAATTGGCAGCGAATATGAATATAGTTATGAGTATTTCGGACAAGAAATCGTGATGACCTATACCGTAAAAAATATGACTGATGATACTATTGGATTAAGCATTGTCACACAAGGTGCAGATCAAACACAGAATCAAACTGTTGCCCGAACGTTAGAGTTCAATAGAACCTATGAATTCCCACGGATGTACAGTAATATTCCGTCAGATTACCAGGATGCATTAATTGGTGCTGATCTTCAACGTGAAGGATACAGTCTTCATGAACTTGCTGGTGAAACACTTATTTTCGAAGTAAGCATTGAAAACGTTTACAAAACATCAACAAATTAAGGTGAAAGTTGTTCTTTCACCCCTTTTTCAAATTTTTCTAAAAATTCTTCTTCTTTGCCACTTGGGATAGTAGCTCCAGCTGCAATATTATGTCCACCTCCAACACCTTCGACACTTTCTGCGGCTTTCCGAATTACAATAGATAAATCAAGACCTTTTGAAACAAGGAACTGAGTTGCCCGAGCAGATGCTTTTATCTCACCCTGTGTTTTTTGTGCAAATCCAACAAGCGGTAAATCATTTCTTGTTTCTTCATCGTTTAACAACATATTTGCAATGATTCCAACAATGGTATCTCTAATTCCTGTTTTCGCATGGAAATACTGAACGTAATCCATTTGAATGATTCCTTCCTCTTTAGCTATTTGTAATCCCTCAACAAGATTATGTCGATGTCCTCGAAGTAAAGACCGCGCTTTTTTTAGATACGTGTCACGGTCACCTAAACACACTTGTAACCCTACTTCGAATTCACCGTAACGAGCTGTTGAATTTAACAGAGTAGCAAACTCTTTAGCATCATGTAATTCTGTTGCAACAGGTTCTTGAGCGATTTCATAAACCTCTCCAATCAACCGAGAAGATAATTCATACCCAAATCCTTTAGATAACAAAAGCTGGACTAATTGTGAAATAACTTTTTTTCGTTCATCGTTACTGTAATGAATCCAATGACGCCATTGATCACCATCTTTTAACGGAATATCTAGATCTGAAAGAAAAGATCGTGCCAAGGATTCTCTTCCAGTGATACCGGGTATAACTGGATCATTAGCATACTGAAGCATTTTGTAAACTGGCCGGGTTTCCCGTCCAAAAAACTGAATATCCATTTTTGCATGAAGTACACCTGCAGCAATACCTTGATTGAGAATCTCACGATTCTTACTCATCAATTTCCGATGTTTTCTATCCTGTAAATCACCACATGCTCCAATCAATGCTAATGAAGCTAAATCCTGATTTTTTTTATCAATAGTGGTAGAAAGAAGATAGGTTCCTCCTGATCCACTAAGCTCCCAACTTCCATCTAAGTTAAATAAATGAGGATTAAAATGATATGAAACATTCTGAGTTTCTTTATTACAAGCATGATGATCCGTAACAATATAAGAAAAATCTACCGTATCATCTTCAACAATACTACTTCCAAGATCGGTAAACCAAACTAAATCATATTTTTCTTTATTCAATCTTTTGACCACTAAAGGATCGAGTTGTTTAACAAATTCAATGGAATACTCTTTTTTCATTCGTTGTAATGTCTTTACTGCAATTGCCCCAGCGGTTAACCCATCAGCATCAATATGGGTAACAACATGAACATTCTTTGATTTTTTTAAATATGAAGCTAGATTTGACAAACGTTTCTGCATGTAATTAATCCCCATCTCACCAATTCATAGATGAAAAGAACTAAACAAGACAAATCCTGTTAACAACCAAAACTAAATTGGTTATTATAGACATAGTTCTTGTCCCATCTACCACAATATAAACATATCAAATATCCTCATAAGAACTTTGCCATTCACAAAAAAAACATGACAAAAAATTAAAAAAAAATAGAAAAAAAATGAAGAAAAATAAGTATCTTATTCTTCAGCCATTTTCTTGTATTGTTTATAGCGTTCTTCAACGTCTTTTTCAAGCAGTTCGTGTAATCTTTTTGCTTCTTCAGGAAACGTTCGTGTTAATGAATTATACCTGATTTCACCCATGATGAAATCATGAAGGCTTCCTTTTGGTTCTTTACTATCCAATTGGAACGGGTTTTTATCTTGATCCGATAATCTTGGATCAAACCGGTAAAGCGGCCAGTATCCAACGTTTACTGCTTGTTTTTCTTCAGCCTGGCATTTACCCATGCCTGCTTTGATACCATGATTAATACATGGCGCATAAGCGATAACGATTGATGGACCAGGATATGATTCAGCTTCTTTCATTACTTTGATAACATGATTCATATTTGCACCCATAGCAACAGAAGCAACATACACGTATCCATAGTTCATCATCATTAAACCAAGGTCTTTCTTTTTGGTTTTCTTTCCAGAATATGCAAATTTTGCAACAGATCCATGTGGTGTCGCTTTAGATGCCTGACCACCAGTGTTAGAATACACTTCAGTATCAAGAACTAACACGTTAACATCTGCACCACTTGCAAGCACATGATCAAGTCCACCATACCCAATATCATATGCCCAGCCATCACCACCGATGATCCAATGAGATGGTTTCATAAGCATATCTTTAGATTCCCAGATATCAGAAAGAACACCTTGTTTATCCATATCTTTCAGTTCATCCTGGATTTTTAAGGAAAGTTCATCGGTTTCATCACCCTTGTTGAAGTGTTCAAGCCATTGTTCAAATAAGCTTTTTAGTTCAGTTGAACCACAGTCTTCTTTAAGAGCTTGTTTCACTTTTTCTTTTAAAAGATCACGTCGTTGGGTGGTTGCCAATTGCATACCGAATCCATATTCTGCATTATCCTCAAATAAACTATTTGCCCAAGCTGGCCCACGGCCATATTTGTCTTTTAACCAGGGAACACTAGGAGCATAACCACCCCAAATAGAGGAACAACCAGTAGCATTAGCTATAACCATACGACTACCAAATAGTTGAGTGAGAAGTTTAACGTATGGTGTTTCTCCACAACCTGCACAGGCTCCTGAAAATTCAAGTAATGGTTTTTTGAATTGCGATCCTTTTAATGAATACTTGTTAAAGCCACCGTCTCGATCTGGAATGGTTTCAGCGTATTGTTGTAATGGAATCTGATCTTTTTGAGTTGCCTGTGGTTTCATGACTAACGCTTTGTTTTTCGATGGGCAAATATCCGCGCAATTTCCACAACCAACACAATCCTCTGGATAGACTTGGATGCGGAACGAATATTCTTTAGCTTCTTTTCCTACTGCTTTTTTAGCATCAAAACCTTTTGGAGCATTTATCAATTCTTCATCAGTTGCTAATACAGGCCGGATTGCTGCATGTGGACAAACAAGAGAGCACATGTTACATTGAATGCAGTTATCAATTTGCCATTCAGGGACATCAATTGCAATACCTCTTTTTTCGTATTTTGTGGTTTCCAATGGGAAGAATCCAGATGGTTCAAAATCAGATGTTTTCAAGGTATCTCCTTTTAGAGATGACATAGTATCAACGATTTTTTTGACAAACTCTGGTTTATCAGCCGTTTCTTCGGTTTTAGGTTTGTCTTCAGCATTTTTCCAAGAATCTGGATACTCAATGCGTTCAATACGTTCAAGAGCAATATCGACTGCTTTGTAATTCATTTGAACGATTTCTTCACCTTTGTGACCATATGATTTTTTAATAGCTTCTTTCAGTAATCGAACTGACTCATCTACGGGAAGGATTTCTGAAAGTTTGAAAAACACCGTTTGCATTACCATGTTAATTCGTTGACCAAGCCCTACTTCTTTAGCAATAGCTACTGCATCAGTGTTATAGAATTTGAGATTGTTCTCAGCGATTTTCCGTTTTAAAGACGCAGGGAATTTTTCTTCCATTTCTTCAAGGGACCATGGAGAGTTCAAAACAAACGTTCCTTCTTTTTTAATACCCTCTAAGATTTCATATTTATCCACATATGATGGGTTATGACACGCAATGTATTCAGCAGTGTTAATCAAATATCTTGATTTAATTGGTTCATCACCAAAACGCAAATGAGATCGGGTGACACCACCAGATTTCTTTGCATCATATTCGAAGTATCCTTGTGCATATTTGTTAGTATTATCCCCAATGATTTTAATCGCGTTTTTATTTGCGCCAACGGTTCCATCTCCTCCGATTCCCCAGAATTTACAGCGAACCATTGATTCCGGAGCAGTATCAATAATTTCAGATTTGGAAAGACTGGTATGGGTAATATCATCAGTGATACCAACGGTGAAATTATTTTTTGGTTGTTCTTTTTTCAGATTATCAAAGACTTCTTTAGCCATGGTTGGTGTGAATTGCTTTGAAGATAATCCATATCGTCCACCAACAATCAAACGGTTATCCTTTTTTTGTTGGAAAACACTACAGACATCTAAGTATAATGGTTCTCCGAATGCTCCAGGTTCTTTCGTTCGGTCAAGAACCGCGATTTTCTTAGCAGATTTTGGAATGACATCATAGAAATGTTCAGCAGAGAACGGTCGATATAATCGAACGATGACGACACCAACTTTTTCACCATGTTTGTTAAGATATTCTACGGCTTCTTCAGTGGTTCGTGCACCAGCTCCCATCATCACAATGATTCGTTCTGCGTTTGGATCTCCTACATAATCAAATAAATGATATTGCCGACCAGTTAATTTTGCTACTTTATCCATTTCCTCTTGTACGATTTGAGGGACTTTTTCGTAAAATTCATTACCTCTTTCTCTCACTTGGAAGTAGGTATCCGGACCCATAGCACCCATTCTGATGTGTGGATGATTTGGATTTAATGCTCGATTTCGGTGTTGTTTAATAGCATCCCAATCAGCAAGTTTTGCCATATCTTCATAGTCAATCGTCTTTATTTTTTGTATTTCATGTGAACTTCGGAATCCTTCAAAGAAGTGAAGGAATGGAATCGATGCTCGAAGTGTTGAAAGATGTGATACGAGTGCTAAATCCATGACTTCTTGAATGGATGCTGAAGCAAGTTCTGCATATCCACTTGGTCGAACGGCCATTGCATCTTGATGATCCCCAAAAATAGAAAGAACTTCAGCAGCAATGGATCGAGCTGCGATATGAAATACAGTTGGCATGAGTTCGCCAGCGATTTTGTACATGTTCGGAAGCATTAATAATAAGCCTTGTGACGCGGTAAAGGTAGTAGTACAAGCTCCAGCAGAGAGTGATCCATGAATTGCTCCTGCTGCTCCTGCTTCAGATTGTAATTGTGAGACTTTTACGGTTTGTCCAAAGATATTTTTTCTTCCTTGGGCCGACCATGCATCAGCCATTTCACCCATTGGTGATGAGGGTGTGATTGGATAAATTGCTGCGACATCACTAAATGCATATGCAACATGAGCTGCAGCAGTATTACCATCCATTGATTTCCAATTATCTTGTGTTGTTTCACTCATTTCTCTTTTACACCTCTAAGTAAGTCGTACTTATGGTATTAAGTCAAAGTATCCACCGTAGAAAAAAGAAAAATATTCAGTTTTTTCTTTCATGCGGACACACAACGAGTGTATTCACATCCGATACATAAATATTTGGTATTTAAACAAGAAGAAAATCATAATGAATGCAATAACCATTGAAAAATATTCAATATTAAATATAATGTATTAGACATCTTATTGTTTTTTATTACAGAAGGAAGTGTCCTGATCATCTTCATTGTCATGGTTGTTTGTAATCCATTCTCCATCTTGCAAAATGAGTGATTTTTGACTGACAACATAACCGTATTTTCGTTTTCTCCGATTAGCCCAATGAAACAAAACCAAAGGAAGAATAAAAATTGAAGTTAAAAATGAGTACACGATAGTTACGGCTAAAATAAGACCAAATTGTTGTTGTGGTGGAATCGGTGCAAAAATGAGAACACCAAAACCTAATGCTGTAGTTAATGCAGCAATGAGCAGTGCTCCACCAGTATGAGAGATGGTTTCACAAACTGCTTTGGTGATATTACCAGTTTTATCAACGATATAACGGAATCGTTCTGTTGCATGAATCGCATAATCAATCCCAATACCAATCGTGATACTTGTAACGGTTATAGTAAGTGCGTTTAACGTATATCCAATATAATACATAGTCCCAAGAATCCAAACAATGGAGAAACCAACGGGGATTAATGCAATGATACCTAAACTCCCAGATCTATATACCAAAATGAGAACAATTGCAGCTAGAACGATTGATACAATAGTGGATACAATTTGGCTTTCAGTTAATGAATTAGTTATAGTTAATGAAATAATATTTTGACCAGTCACAACCACGTTTGCGTCTCCATAATCATATGATGCATCTTCTGTTAATTCATTTTTTAGTAATTCTAAATCGTCACTGATATCTCCATCTTCATCATTTACATATAATGTGTCGATATATACTCGGATGATCGTGGCCGTATATTTCTCATTTTCTTTTGCTAAAACAGTTTCAATTTCACTGCCAAAACTATCAAAAGAGACAGATGAAAACATGGACGTGTTCATATCCATTCCATCCATTTGATCCATTTCCACGGGTTCATCCATCGACATAGAGGATTGAACAAGTTGATTTAATAAATAATCGAATAATGCTTCAACATCTTGATCTGAACGAGGAATGAACGTAGCAGGATTGATATTAAATTCATCTAACAGGCTTTCATTGTTTGCTACTGCCTGTTTTATAACGGTATAAATACTACTTACTTTTAATGATCCATCTGGATTACGAGCGACAAACCGATCATTTTCCAAGTTTTCATGAGTACGTCTTATTCCAGTTAATACATCAACGGTAGCAACATTTCCTTCGATAAGAATGTATTCTTGATTTTGACTTGCAAATGGAAATTGTTTTGCTATTTTGTCAAATAATTGAAATGCCGGGGTATCCTCCGGGGCGAATTGTTCCATGTCATAACCTGTATCAATACGAATCGCTCCATATGAAAAAATCAAGGTCGTAACAATCATTACTGCTAAAATGATTTTTTGATGTTGAATAACTTGTGAAGAAATCAAACGCATAAGTGTTCGTACACCAAGAGTATTTGTTTTCCGTTTAATTTTCACAGTTTTCCGTCGATCAAGAATATAACGCAAAGGAGCAAGTAAGGTTAATGAGGTGATAAACGTGAAAATAACACCTAATGCTAAGAGAATTCCAAAATCACGAACCGGAGGAAATGACGCGGTAAGAAATGATAAAAATGCTATAACCGTAGTAATCATTGCTAAAAACATAGCCGTGCCGATTTCAGTGACCGAATTTTTAATAGCAGTACCTGGATCCTTTCCATCTTCAATTTCTACTCGGTAATTATGAAGTAAATGTACAGAATAATCAACCCCTAAGCCTAACACTAATGGAACTAACGCGACTGCGATAACATTAAACGCAATACCAAATAATGCCATACTTCCAAATAACCAAATCGTTGAAACAACCAAGGTAAACATTGGAAGGATCACATAGGATGGTTTTCTAAAGCTTGCAAAAAGAACAATGACAATAATCACAAAAATCATGGGAGCGATAAACTGGTTGGCCGAGGTGGTAAGTTCATTGATCTCAGCTGATGCAACACCATTACCTGTTGCATTCATTTGAACAACGTCTTGATCCTCATTTAAGGAAGATACCTGCTCAACTATTCGTTCATTAACACTAATGATTGCATCATAATCAGAAATAAATTCTAAATTAAGCAAAACAAGTGTCGATTGAGGAGATTTTCCTTCTTTATATTCCTTTGATAAGAAAGCCGCTGAATTCGAAGCAATATCCTTGTAAAACGCAGGAACAATTAACAGATACTGATTCGTTTCAATACCGGTATCAGGTACTTTATCAACCACATTCCAACTATCAAGAATATCTTTCAATGCAAAAACATCTGGAAGCATTGATGAATCATCAAATGTTTCATACATTTCATCAAAATTTTCCCATGAAATATTACCCATTCGGGATAACATCCGTTCAACTAAGGAACTAAGTGCTGGTTTCGATTGGATTTTTAACAGTTTTTCAAATAAATACGATGTGTTATATTCAATACGACCGCCAAGTCTTTTGAACATAGAAGTTTGATAATAACGAGTACCAGCGGTGAAGTTAGATAGTTTCGCTGGAATGGAAAAAGAACCAAACTGTGGAGCAATCCCATAGGTTTCTAGTTCTTCAAGGGAAACAGTAATCTGAATTTGATTTTGATTGCGATTAAACTCAATCATTCCTGATTCCAACGGAATAGGAAATTTCATGTCTTGACCCGGCGGAGTAATCCAAAGATAGACTTCTTTTGAGTATGAATTGAATAAACTCCGGTTTTTGAATAAGGAAAAAAGATGACGAAAATTATTCGAAAAACCATTACCAATAATCCAGAGAGGATCAGATGGTTCTATATGAGCTGCTATTTCATAATCAATATCTAAATATTTAATTGGAGTTATCAAATTTTCAAATCCAATATACCATTCCATTACATTAACTCGAGGAAACAATGGTGCAAGATCTTCATCTAGTTCGGAAAGATCATACACATCCATGGTAAAAATGAGAGATGAATCTGTTTTTTCAAGACCGCAACTTTTAATATCTGCTCCATCTGCAGTTTTCTTTGTTCTAAAGATAATTCGTTGTTCATAATCCACTTCTTCATTTGGATCGATTTCTGAAAATAAGGATAACAAATATTCTTCAGGTTCTTCTAAAAGATCCGTTACTGCAGTTTGAATTTGATTATCGGTACATTCTATTAGTGGTTGACCAAATTCAATCAAACAAATAATATCTAAAAAGGTAATCAATGAAAAACTACTATTTATGGATGATAAATCTGAAAGTGTATCTTGTAACTGATGTGTTGTTCTAATTGCCTCAGTGGATAGCATTGAATTTGTTTCATCTGCTTGAACCAATAAAAAAACGAGTTGTTGGTTCTGACCAAAATATTCTGTTACTCGATCATTTGCTTTGACTAATTCATTATCTGGTGTGAATTCATTAAAATCGGTTTTGAACTCAAGAGAAGGAATGAATAATGAAAAACCAATAGTGATAAGGAGAATAGTAATGACAACCATCCAAGGATGTCTCTGAATTAATCGGCCAAGTATGGGTAACATTAAGTTTTTTTGCCCCCTAAAGTAAGCAATGATTTTTTTTAAGGATTATTACTTTTTTTCAACGGAAATGTCTATAAGAATATCTGATAATACTATATTATGTTACTTACTTTATATTGTTTTTCCTATATAAATTTATAACGTTTAATTTAGGTTGATACAATTTTTGTTTTTAACAAGAAAGAGCGATTAAAGCATAAGGGTTAAATAAGAAATGACGTTACCTGCCAAACGGTGAAGATACCATGAATTTAGATATATGGACATGGACAATACCGTTAGGAGGTTTAATAGCCCTTCTTTTTGCAGCTTTTTTGTATTTTAGAGTAAGTAAACAAGATCCAGGAAACAGTAAGATACGTGAACTTACCAAAGCAATTAGAGAAGGTGCAATGGCGTTTTTAAATAGCGAATATAAAGTGCTTACGGTCTTTGTAAGTATCGTTGCGATACTTTTGTTTATTGCTTCATTTATTGAAGGAAGCAATATCGAAATCGGTTTACCAATAGCATTCATTATTGGTGCTATTCTTTCAGCACTCTCTGGGAATATTGGTATGCGTATGGCAACCATGGCAAACGGCCGAACAGCAGAAGGGACAAAAAGTAGTCTTGCCAAAGGACTTTCCATTGCGTTTTCTAGTGGAGCTGTGATGGGAATGTGTGTAGTAGGTCTTGGTGTCCTTGGAGTATTTAGTCTTTTTTTTATGTTCACTCAATTTTTTGATTTTACTGTTGTCACTGCGACAAACATGTTGTTTGGATTTGGTTTTGGTGCCTCCTCAATTGCATTATTTGCTCGTGTCGGTGGCGGAATCTATACCAAAGCTGCGGATGTCGGTGCAGATTTAGTAGGAAAAGTAGAAGCAGGAATTCCAGAAGATGATCCCCGTAATCCCGCAGTTATCGCTGATCAAGTTGGTGATAATGTTGGGGACGTAGCTGGTATGGGTGCTGATTTGTTTGAATCATATGTTGATTCACTTATTGCTACCATGGCATTAGCCGCAGTGAGTATGGCAACAATCTTATCCACCGGTGTTTCTGAATCACTTGGTCAATTAGTGCTTACCCCTGCAAATATCGATGCAGCCGTATGGCTTCCATTGGTCTTAGCATCATTTGGAATTCTTTCATCAATTGCTGGAGTATTACTCGTTGTCGTTGGAGGAGGAACAAATGTTTATAGTGCGCTGAGAAACTCATTATACGTTTCAGCTGTTCTTACCGCGATTTTATCTGGTGTTGCAACCTGGTTTATGCTTGGTGATCTAAACCCATTTTATGCAATTCTTGCAGGTCTTGCTGCTGGATTAATAATCGGATATAGTACTGAATATTACACGTCTGAAAAACGACATCCAGCACAAAGCATTGCTGATGCTTCAAAAACAGGTCCGGCAACAGTAATTATTCAAGGATTACAAGTTGGAATGATGAGCACCATTATTCCAGTGTTAGCAGTTGTTTCTGCAATGCTTGCAGCTTTTTATTTCGCTAATTTTTATGGTGTAGCAATCTCAGCGGTAGGAATGCTTTCAATTCTTGGTGTTTCCCTTGCAACTGATTGTTATGGTCCTGTTGCAGATAACGCACAAGGTATTTCAGAAATGGCAGGAATGGGAAAAGAAGTCCGAGAGAACACCGAACAACTTGATGCAGTAGGAAATACGACTGCAGCAATGGGAAAAGGATTTGCAATCGGTTCAGCTGCGATTACCGCGTTAGCATTAATTTTTACCTTTATTATCACAGCTGGAGCTATGGGTTATTCTTTATCATTAGATTTAGCTGATCCAAATGTTGTGGTTGGTGTTTTTATTGGTGCTATGCTTCCATTTGTGTTTACCGCACTTACCATGGGCGCGGTTGGACGAGCAGCATATCAAATGGTTGAAGAGGTACGAAGACAATTCAAAGAACTTAATCTGTTGAAAAGCGATAAAAACAAACCAGACTACAAAGGATGTGTTGCTATTAGTACCAAACAAGCATTAAAGGAAATGGTTCTTCCTAGTGTCCTTGCTGTCGTAAGCCCAATCATTGTTGGAATCATCTTGAAACCAGAAGGACTTGGTGGCCTTTTAGTCGGATCCATTGCTACTGGGTTTTTACTTGCCGTGTTTCTAGCAAACTCTGGTGGTGCTTGGGATAATGCAAAAAAATATGTGGAATCAGGCAATCTTGGTGGAAAAAATTCTGATGCACATAAAGCAACAGTCATCGGTGATACGGTTGGTGATCCATTCAAAGATACATCAGGACCATCATTGAATATATTAATCAAGTTGATGTCAATTGTCTCACTTGTGTTTCTCCCACTGATTATAGCAATCAGTGGTTAAACACCTTTTTTTCTTTATTTTTTCTACACCATAAACATCTTGTTTTTAAACTCATCTTACTCAAAAAACATATAAGTAGTAAGCGTATTCCAAACCTGATATCTCTTTATTTGACAGGTAGTGATAATTCATGTATTATAAAGTTACAATTGAAGATACCATTCGTATTCTTCCAGACCGTTTCGGTGAAGACCTCAATGAGGTCGTAAAACAAATCGTTCAAGAAACATTTGAAGGAACAATTCGAAAGAAACATGGTATTATCGTGGTTGCAGATAACATTGAACCAATTGGTGATGGCATTGTTATTCACGGAGATGGTGCCATGTATCAAAAAGTGCAATTTGAAGCACTCACCTTTCAACCTGAAATGCAAGAAATCGTTGATGGACTTGTTTGTGAAATCGTTGATTTCGGTGCATTCTGTCATATTGGACCAATTGATGCATTGATTCACATGAGTCAAATGATGAATGATTATGTGCAAATCGATGCTGAAAGTCAAGTCATAACTGGAAAAGAAAAAAACTTGAAAGTGCAAGTTGGTGATCCAGTTCGTGCACGAATTGTTGCGGTAAGTATGAATGAGATTTCTGCTCGAGAAAGTAAAATCGGTTTGACCATGCGTCAACCCGCCCTTGGTTCTCATTTATGGGTTCCTGAAGAAGAGGCTAATGAGAAAAAAGAAAAGAAGGGCAAATCAAAGAAGAAAAAGGGGGGCAGGTAAGTGAAGCAATTATTTGCTTGTAAAAACTGTCATTGGTTAACCAAAGAGAAAGTTTGTCCCCATTGTGCAGTTCCAACCTCAAAGCGTTGGCGTGGTTATATTATTATTGAAGATCCAAGTAATTCACAAATCGCTGAGAAAATGAACATTAAAAAACAAGGAAAATATGCACTTAAGGTTCGATAATTGTGTTGGCAACAGTGAAATATCACTTACCCGCATCATTACGGGAAACATTGAAGGAACCACTCGGCGATCTTTTTACTGAAAAACAATTACTTGACCACATAAGAAAAACGAATAATCATATCGTTAGCGTCGGAGATTTAGTCACCTACACTCTTTTAATCAATGAAATAGATCCATTATTTTGTATTATTGATGATCATACCAGACGTCATGATGTCAAAAGAGAAAAAATTAAAAAGATTCATGAATATGGTACGAAAACAATTACCGTGAATAATCCCGCAGGTACTATTACTGAAGAACTATGGAAGACAATCAAAGAATTATATGCTACTAATGATTCAAGCGTGTTAGTCCTTGTTGAAGGAGAAGAGGATCTTGCTGCATTACCTGCGATTCTTTTCGCTCCTTCAGACGTAACTATAATATATGGAATGCCAGATAAAGGGGTCGTGGCTG
>CAZYLG010000044.1:0-15302 GCA_964648565.1 uncultured Thermoplasmatales archaeon | reverse complement strand
CAGCGATATTGTTCTCCTGAGCGTTTTTTCCTCTTTCTCTTTTTGTCCCTTCTTTAAGGACAATTATTGGTTGTTGTCCTGACATCATAAGTTTTTTTCACCTCTCCTAAAAATTTACTTTTAGAATTGGATGGGAATACAAACACTACTATATAAATATTACTGTTGCTGCAGTAGTTCCGAAAGTGCTCTAAAATAAGAGAAATTCAGGATAGAAACTGTGTATAAATAGGTTTTGATAAAGAAAAAAATGGAGTTGCTATCTGTAGTTGGCAAAAAAATAGATGCTTTTTTAAAAGAATGAATAATTTAAATATACAAAAATGTATCATATGACCTGAAATATTCTATTAGTTTAACTTGATTATTTATTGGAGTGAGAATCTTGAAAGTATTTATTACTGGAGCAACAGGTTTTATTGGCAGATATCTTGTACAAGAACTACTTAGTCATGATTATGATGTAACTATCCTTTCTCGCAGTAGATCAAAATCCATTCCTCATACAAATCAAGTGATTGGAGATATTACCCGACCTGAAACATTTACTGACGAGTTAAAAGATGTTGATGCAGTGTTTCACAATGCTGCATATGCAATGGATCATGGAAAAAAACAAGATTTTTACAAGATTAACGTTCAAGGAACACGAAATGTTGCTGAAGCTTGTGTTTCACATGACATTTCACATTTAATTTATACCAGTTCAGCTGGAGTATATGGATTTCCAAAAGAGGGAACGGTTATCACTGAGGAATGTGCAAAGAAACCAATGAACTTATATCAAAAAACAAAATGGTTAGGTGAAGTTGCCCTGCGAGAATATAAATCCTTAAAAACTTCAGCTATTCGTCCACCACTTGTTTTTGGACCCGGATCTCCAGCTTTAAAAATTGCATTTGAAAACTTGAAAAAACAAAAATTTCCGTATGTTGGATCTGGGAAACAACTTCTTCCAATCACTCATCCCGTTGATGTTGCCCGATGCATGAGATTAATCTTAGAACATGACAAAAAAGGAGAAGTATTTAATGTTCTCAGTTTTCAAACTAGTATTATTAATTTCATGGAAACAATCACCAAAAAAACAGGGTTAACACCACCACAGAAACATGTTCCCTTTGCTCTTGCGTATACTGCTGCTTTTTTCTCAGAACTTTTTTCAAAAAATCCAGCATTAACTCGTTTTAGAGTGAAATCACTTGGTTGTACCAGAATTATTTCTGCTGATAAAGCAAAAGAAAAACTTGGATACAAGCCAGCCTATGATTTTGAAAAAACAGTGAACGATATTGTTGAATGGTACACTACTGAACTTAAGTAGCAGAGATTACACTGAATAATTCCAGCGATCTATCGTTTCTTTCAATTGAGTGTAAATATGATTTTTTAATACATCATCAATCTTATATACTGCCTTTTTAACCTTCTTTTGAGAATCAACATATTTTTCAAAAATAGATTTGTTTTTCTCAAAATCACCTAAATTTAATGTTTGATAAATATGCTGCATTTGTTTAATTGGTTGTTTAATCAAATCTTCATATTTTATTTCCACAAGATTTTGTTTAGAGATTAACTCTTTCTCAGCAAAATACTTTGCAAACATTCTTTTATACATACTAATCATAGATTGTTCAAAGATTTCCCAAGAAGGAGGGTTTTGAACGGTATACAAAATCATTTCTTTTTCAATGTTTCGTTTCATTGAAAGATATACATGATATGGATTTCGAATGATATGAACAAATTTAGCTTTTGGAAAAAGTTCAAGTAAAAATTTTATTCGAGAAGTATTTGAAGGATTTTTTAATACTAATCGTTTATGTTTATGAGCAAAACTCACCTTTTTGATATAATCCATATATACTTCTTTGAATTCATTAATAGTAGCAGGTTTCAGATTATTAAAATCAACAAAATTATTATAATGCTCCATGTTTTTAGGAAAACACCAACCATTGTAATATGAAAATGGTGAGAGATTACCAAGTGCGTATTCTTCTTCTTGAGGAAGATCTGCTCCCATGCAAACATCATCCTGCGGTCGTTTTTCAGGCAAAGATGCATCAACAATTGGTCGAAATAGTTCACCATATTTCAAAAAAACAGCTGGAATAACGGTTTGTAATGTGGTTGGATACCCATATCTAGGATCCTGAGTCATTAAATTATGTAAATATGTCGATCCTGTTCGCCAGTGGCCAAGAATAAAAATTGGTTGTTTACGAATAGGAATTGATTTAATATTTTTATTATAATACCTTCGTTCCAGAACATTAAGTGGTGATTGAATAGAAGTAAGTGCTAATGAGTACATAATTCTTGGAATCCCAATAAGACTAATCCGAAAACGATTTTCTGCTAATAATCTAAGAAGGTTAGAAAAGGTGGATCCAGCAAGAGGCTCAAAGGTGACGTTAAAAGGATCTATTTCAAACGTATGAATTTTTTTCATGGAATGTTTACTCCAATACATAACTATAATTCTTTTAAATTATATTTTATTTATAATTTTCCATTATTTTGAATTAAGGGCAAAAATAAAAAACTATTATAATTACTTTTTGAAAACATTTTAAATAATGGCGAGTTGAAAATATATCTTATAATACAATTAATACAATAGTTACAATTTAGCAAATTATCGACAATAGGTCAATTTATGATAAACAAATTATATAAACTAGTTATGCTAATCACAGTATTGAACATCGTTCAACATTGCATGTGTAACTCAGGTAGGAACGCACCATGATCGATATACCAAAACACAATCTTATTGAAATGTTCCGAACTGTTGCTGCACAACACCATGATCAACCAGCAACATTTTTTAAAGGAAAATTTAAAACGTATGCAGAAATTGAAACAGAAGTAAACAAAATGGCTAATGGCCTTCGAAAACTTGGCATTAAAAAAGGAGATCGGGTCGCTGTTTATTTGCCCAACTCGCCTCAATTCTTAGTAACGTTTTTTGCAGTACAATCGCTTGGAGCAATTTTTACAGCGTTTAATCCATTATATTCTGCTCGAGAAATCAAAGAACGACTTAATGATGCCCAACCAAAAGTCTTTGTTACCCTTGACATGTTTCTAGACAAAGTCAAAAAAATCAAAGATGATATATCAGTTGAACATATCATTGTTACTTCTGTTGCTCGGGAACTACCCACCGTTAAAAAACATCTTTATAAACTAGTTACCGCACGTAAAAAACAAACTCTTGCTAAAAGTCTTAATTACTCAGAAGTTCTTGAATCCGGTGTAAATACCCCAATTAATACAAAAATCGATAATGAACATGATGTTGCCGTACTCCAATATACTGGAGGAACCACCGGAACATCTAAAGGAGCAATGCTTACTCATAAAAACCTCATTGCTCAGACTGCAGTCTTACAATATTGGAAAAATAAACTCGAAAAACAACCCAAAGGACAAATTAAAATCGCAGGAGTACTACCATATGCTCACATTTTTGGATTAACGTCCTCATTTCTCTGGCCAGTTTCTGAAGGTGCATCCATCTATTTAGTTCCTGATCCCAGACAACTTGAAGAAGTAATGAAACTCATTGATAAATATCATATTCACTTCTTGTATTGTGTTCCGGTATTCTTTCAAAAATTTGCATCTCATAAACATATTTCAAAATATGATTTATCATCCATTCATCTGAGTATTTCTGGTGGAGAAAGCCTACCCAAACAAACCGTTGATCTTTATGAAGAAAAAACTGGTTCTCTTTTAATAGAAGGTTATGGCCTGACTGAAGCATCCCCAGTTACTCATGTGAATCCTCCAACTAAAAAACACCGAAAAATAGGAAGTATTGGTGTTACCGTTCCAAACACAAAAGCAAAAATTGTAAATCCAGAAACGAATAGGGAAATCAATACGCCTGGCGTTCCTGGTGAACTTTGGGTTAAAGGACCTGGTGTGATGAAAGGGTACTGGCAGCACGAAGATGAAACTAAGGATACGTTAAAAGATGGATGGCTTCGCACAGGAGATATAGCATCTCAATCCCCTGAAGGATACTTTAAAATTTTAGATCGATTGAAAGATATGATTATCGTATCGGGATTTAAAGTCTGGCCTAATGAAGTAGAAGATATTTTACTTACTCATCCTGCTATTCTTGAAGCTGCAGTTATTGGTCAGAAAACAAAATTAGGTACTAAACTCAAAGCAGTCATTGTTGGAAAAACTGATCAGAAAAAATTAACACTGGATGAGATCAGATCGTTTTGTAAACAAGAACTTGCTGCTTATAAAGTACCAAAATTTGTTGAATACCGCGATGAGCTACCTCGTTCTTCTGTTGGAAAGTTACTACGTCGTGAACTTCGTGGAGATGCCACCTAATTTACTATATTTTTGAACTATGAAAACTACTTCTTTTACTTTTTATCTTTTTTTTACAAAAACATATAAGATTGATTTTGATTTTAAGGGTGAATCTAATGAATGAAATCATGAAAACCTGTAAAAAATACAAACGATCAGGTATAGCAACTATAGCTAAAAAAATGGGGTTATATCCTTATTTTCATCCAATCACCAGTGAACAAGGACCACTTGTACAGATGGAAGGAAAAGATATCATCATGCTTGGTAGTAATAATTATCTTGGCATGACGGGTAATGAACAAGTGAAAGCTAAAGCAATTGAGGCAATGCAAGAATTTGGTGTAGGAACTACGGGTTCACGATTGCTGAATGGAACATTTGCACTTCATGACTCGCTCGAACAACGATTAGCTAAATTTTTAGGAAAACAAGATTGTGTTATATTTTCCACTGGAATGCAAGCTAATCTTGGAACCATTTCGTCCTTACTACTTTCAATTGATGATGCTGTTGTTATTTCAGATGAATTAAATCATGCATCTATTATCGATGGGATTACCTTATCTAAATTACCGAAGAATCGAAAAGTCATTTTCTCACATAATGATGCTGATGATTTAAAACAAAAATTAAAAAAAGTTCCTAAAGGCAAAGGCATTATTATTACTGAAGGTGTTTTTTCTATGGAAGGTGATGTACCTCCATTAGATAAAATAAGTCATCTTGCCAAACAATATGATGCCATGCTTTATGTTGATGATGCTCATGGAATCGGGGTTCTTGGTCCAGAAGGGAGAGGAGCAGCAGCAAAATTTAATGTAACAAAAGATGTGGATATCTTAATGGGGACTTTTTCAAAAAGTTTTGCTTCAAGTGGTGGATATATTGCAGCTGATAAAGCAATTTGTAATTGGGTGCGTCATCATGCACGAGCATTTATTTTTTCTGCAAGTATGCCCCCAGCAAATTGTGCAACTGTTCATGCAGTATTAGATCTCATTGAAAATGATAACTCCTACCGAAAAAATTTATTATGTGTTGCTGATAAAATGAGAAAAGGTCTTGATGATCTTGGTTTTGAAATTGGATTGTCCACAACACCAATCATTCCTATCATCATTGGAGATGAAATGAAAGCGTTTAAGTTTTACAAAAAATTATTTAATCATAAACCAAAAGGTATCTTTACTAATCCAGTACGTGCACCTGCCGTGCCAAAAGGACGAGAATTAATGCGTACTTCATATATGGCTACGATGACCGAAGATCTAATCGATGATGCCTTATCAATATTTGAAATCGTTGGTAAAAAAATGAAATTTATTTAAGATTCAAAACAAGTGATTTAACTCCGGTGGAAAAAGAATGCATAAAAAAGTGATATTACTAACTGGTGCGTCTTCAGGACTGGGTAAAAGCACTGCAGACTATTTAGCAAAAAAAGGCCATATGATTATTGGAACAAGCAGAAACGCAGCACAACCAGATGATCTCTCAATTGAAAACAACACTTCTTTTCCGCTAATGCTTAAAATGGATATTACTAGTGAACAATCAATTAAACAAGTGATTTCATTTATTCAAAAAGAATTTGGAAGAATCGATGTTTTAATCAATAATGCCGGATGGGGAATTTCAGGTCCAATTGAGGAAACTCCAATTAATCAGGCTCGAGAGTTATTTAACATCAATTTTTTTGGAATGTTAACTGTTATTCAACAAGTTCTTCCCATTATGAGGAAACAACAAAAAGGACTAATTATAAATCTAAGTTCAATCGGTGGGGTGCTTGGCCTTCCATTTCAAGGCTTATACAGTGCATCAAAATTTGCAATTGAAGGGCTTTCAGAAGCATTACGAATGGAAGTACACTCTTATCATATTGATGTAGTCCTTGTGGAACCAGGGGATTTTAAAACGGCATTTACAAAAAATCGGAAAAAAACCCTTTGTTCATCATCACCATATACTGATTCAGTGAATAAATCAACTTCGATTTTTGAACATGATGAACAACATGGATCCGATCCAAAAAAGGTAGCACAAACCATTGAAAAAATCATTCATTCAGCACATCCAAAACTCAGATACCGGGTTGGATCATTATCTCAACGATTCGTTGCAAGTTTAAAAGGTGTTATATCAGATAGAATCGTGCAATGGATACTTATGAAATATTACAAACTCACGTAAAAAATATTACTTCTTATAACCACAGGGCAATGACTTTTTAAAAGACTATCTAATTGAAGGATTCCTATGAAATATGACGGTGAACGTAAAAAATTCGATAAAAGCGGCATTTCAATAATCCGCATGATACTTATCGTCATCACCCCAATCATTGTATATTCACTCTCAGCAATGCCATCGGTTCTTATCGTTGGAAGTTACCTTCATTATTCATCAATCTATTTTCAACATTGGATTTTACCACTTATCATTCTGCCATTTATACTTCTTATCAGTTTCCTTGTTCTTATTTTTTCTACAATGTTTTTCACAGGTATGACCATTAAAATTTTTCATCTTACCTACGAACCAGGAAGACATCATAAATCAATCAAAGACAAAAACACATACCATTTTGGATTATTTTACATTCTATATCGGCCCACTGTTAAACTTCTCAGTATCTTTTTCATCTCTCCAATCTTTGCATCCTACTTACGATTAGTTGGAGCAAAAATTGGAAAAAACGTTTTTTTTGGAGGAAGAAATACTATTTCAGATCCTTGCGTTGTTGAAATAGGAGATAACACACTTATTGGTGGAGGAGCAACCATCATGGGTCATCTTGGAGAAGATAAACTTGTGATATCAAAAGTGGTTATCGAGCACCATTGTTTACTCGGAGCTGAAGCATTATTAATGCCTGGAGTGCATATGAAACATCATTCAGTTGTTGGTGGAAAAAGTCTTGTTACCAAAAATAAAGTTCTTGACTCTCATACAATGTATGGTGGAGTACCGGTAAAAGTAATAAAGAAAAATAAATGATTATTAGATAACACTAGTATTTTTCTAATTTTTTAGTTTTTTAGGGAATACATTTCATAATGTTTAGCAAAAATAATATTACTCTATTCTGATTACTCTTTTGATGTATTATGACTCGTTATCGTGATGGATACAAAGGCGGTAAAGAAAAATATGATTTTTCATTAACCTCAATATTGAGAGGAATCAGTCTTTTAGTTATTCCAATCACTGCATACACCATTGGATTATTTCCTATTATCCTATCACTGTTCTACGTTTTAAAATACATTAATTTTTCATCAATCTTAGGTATTTTCTTATTCACATTTATCCTAGTTATGGAATTTTTATTTTTTATAATCCTTGAAACCTTTATTCCAGGATTGTTCATTCGTTTATCACATCTTAAAGTAGACGAAGGTGAACATGACATTTCAATAAAAGATTGGAATTTTTACAAATACTCACTTTACTTTATGTTGTACCGACCATCCTTAAAATTAATAGGTATCCTTCCACTTATTCCATTACGAGTCCGATTTTTAAAACTAGTAGGACTTAAAATGGGAAAAAGCAGTGTCGTTGCCGGAAGCGAACTCATTCATGATCCCTACATGGTAGAAATCGGTGAACAAACCCTCATTGGTGGATGGTCTCAAATCACAGGTCATCTTGGTGAAAAAAAACTTATCGTGAAAAAAGTAAAAATCGGTGATAACTGCTTAATCGGTGGGAAATCATTTGTGATGCCGGGAGTAATCATTGAAGATGATGTAACTGTTGCCCTTAATAGTGTTGTTTTAAAAGATTCTCATTTGGAAAAGAAAACCATTTACGGTGGAACCCCAGTAAAAAAAATTGGAAAAAACCCATAAACCCTTACTTTTAAAATAATTCTTTTAAAGACAAACTCATTCTCTTTTTTTGAATACACATGTCAAATACTAAAAAAGAGGAAAAACCATATGATTTTTCTTTAACCTCGCTTATACGAGGAATGGTCCTTTTATGTCTACCATTAACTGCATATATCCTTGGGTTAATCCCAGTTATCATAGGATTCTTCTATGTACATAATAAAGCAATCCTTCTTTTTCAAGGTATTTTATGGTATCTTCTACTAAGTATACTGTTAGTCATTGCTTTTTTTATGCTAATTATCATTGAATCATTTATCCCTGCATTATTCATTAGAATTTTTCGTATTAAAATGAAACCGGGTGAACATCAACTAAACATCAAAGACAACAATTTTTTCCTTCATATGTTATTTTTCGCATTATACCGACCATCATTAAAGATAATTAGTTTTCTGCCATTAGTCCCATTACGATCTTCACTGATAAAATTAGTAGGTTTAAACATTGGAAAAACAAGTCTTCTTGCCGGAACAGAATTTATTGATGAACCATATGCAGTTACCATTGGCAAACACACGCTCATTGGAGGATATGCAAGTATCTATGCCCACATCTCTCATAAAACATTACGATTAAAACCAGTTAGCATTGGTAATCATTGTTTTATTGGCAACAAATCAATTATTCTTCCAGGAGTAAGAATAGAAGATAATGTCATCGTAGAACCGGGTTCCGTTGTTGCTGAAGATAGCGTGTTACAAAAAGGAAAACGATATGCAGGAAACCCTGCAAAAATAATCTCAGCATAATGTTAAAGTAACGGTTGATGTCGTAACCAATCAAAATCACTTTGATACAACTGTCGAATATCATTAAGACCAAATAATAACATGGCAAGCCGTTCTAAACCAAGACCCCAGGCAAGTACTGGCGTTTTAATTCCTAATGGTTCAGTTACTTCAGGTCGAAACATTCCACTTCCACCTAGTTCCATCCATTGATTATTCCAAAACACTTCCACTTCCATACTTGGTTCAGTATATGGAAAATAGGCTGGACGAAACCTTATTTTTTCAAATCCCATTTGTTTATACATTTCTGAAAGAATGCCAATCAACTGCTTAAAAGAAACACTAGGATCATGAATAATACCTTCAATCTGATAAAATAAGGGTAGATGCGTTGAATCAATATTTTCTTTACGAAACACTTGCCCGATCGAAAAAATCTTTGCGGGTGGCTGAGGATGATGATACAAATACCGAATGGTATTCACCGTGGTATGCGTTCGTAATAATGGTTTTGTTCCCTCTGATTTTGAAAACTGATATCCCCACCCATCTGAATCTGTTTCTCCACCATGTTCATGAACATCAGCGATAATCTTTACTAACTCTTGATCATCAATAGGAATTGAGGATGGATTCGTACAATAAAACGTATCCTGCATTTCCCGAGCGGGATGATCCTGGGGGATAAACAACGCATCCATATTCCAAAATGCAGATTCCACAAAATTTCCTTCAATTTCAGAAAACCCCATACGTAATAGAATCGTTCGAATGTTTTCAATTAATTGCACAAGCGGATGAGGTTTTCCACCATGTAAACTCGGAGCAAACGTAGCAACATCATAGGGCCTAATTGGAGTTGACTCCCAAGATTTATTCTTAATGATCTCGCTAGTAATCTGTGTGATTTCATCAGTAATAGTAATACCATGATTTACTACTTCCCAACCTTGATCGGTTAATGAAATCTCACCGGTAATAATCTCTTTTTCTTTCAAAACATTACTTCGTTTAATCAATGGTTTATATTTCTTCTCATCAATCTCACTATTTGGATTATCTGATAAATAGGATAGTATTTGTTCATCAGTTGTTTCAGAATCAGCAGCAGAAGAACCTTCTTCAGTTAATGTTAACACAGTTTCATTATTTTCCTTTGAAATCTGTGCCCAACCTTTTCTTTTAATCCATCCAATAGCAATAGGGATTTCATAAGGTTTTAAAACTTGGGAAAGATCTTTTAAGGAAGCTTTTTGATCATGATCTTTAAGATATGTTACCACTCGTTTTTCAGGGAGACCATGTTTTTGAAAATACACTCCTTCCGTGTCTAAAGAATATACCGTTTTGACGTATTCTTTAACGGTTACAAGTTTCTTTGCTTGTAGCCATGATGCTGCGTTCATTACCTCAACTTGCTGAGAAAATGAGCCCTCTTCCATAACTTTTTCAGGTGATGCACACCCATCAAGGTTTTGTAGTGAAAGAAGTACTTGTTTTTCATTACGTGAAAGCTCATGAATTATCTTATCAACATTCATTAGAAGGAGAATAATAGAAGTTATGTATTAACGTATCGTTTTTCTAATATGGCTTTTTTTTGTTTATCCAATTGAAGGATCCTGTTTCTGATGACGTTTTTCATGTTTTTGAACAATCCGTTCAATGGTTTGTACATCTCCAACACCAACAACAGAATCAAATTGTTCAATGAGTTTTTTAACAGTAAAATCAGATTTAGCACTCATAACTGTTTCAGAAAATAAATCCTCGCTTACTGGCAATTCCGAAAGTTTCTTGATGTAACGAAAGGGTTTTGGTCTTCGTTTTTCCAAATCATCCTTTTCAGTCGATTGATTAGACTTCTTTGTTGAATCATCTACATGCATCCACATTCACCATTGAATGCAACAAGGTAGTACTTTATAAATATTTAGGATTGACTAGCCAATAGATACGTCGAATAGAATGTATGAATGAGGCTACATTAAAAGTGTGAGGAGAGAATGGGGGAAATTGAAGGTGGTGAAGAGAGAAAAATCAGCTCCCCCATTCACAAAAAGATATAAAATTATAATGATATAAACTTTTTTATTTTAATTTCACTTTTTTATTGTATTATGGGGTTGAGTTCACAATATTGGGGGAAAAATAAGTAGGGAAAGATAAAACGTATACTTTTTATAATCAGTTAATGTTTGGCTTGCTTAATTATGGCTCAAAAAAATGATTCCGATGAGTACTTCGGCAAACTCACTATGAAACAACCATACCGAAAAAAACGGTTTTTTGCCGAACATATTCGAGGGTATATCGATCTTTTACGTCCATTCACCTTGATGGCACCATTCATCGTAAGCATGTGTATTATGGTCGCAAGTCTCATCTACACGAATAGTCCAATTCCAAAAAACTGGTGGCAAACAGTAGCAAATGCAAGTTTTACAGTTGCCATAGTCAATGCTGCGTCTAATGCATTAAATCAGGCAGCAGATGAAGAAGGAGATAAGATATCTAAACCATATCGACCCGTTCCACGAGGAATCATTGGAGCTGATGAAGCTCAGAGCCTCGCATATCTTTTGTACCTTTTCGCACTGTTAAGAGCAGTAATCATTAATCAATGGTTTGGCTTTTTTATATTCCTTATAATGATCTTTACAGTTCTTTACTCCCTTCCACCACGAACCAAAAGATTCCTTTTCATTAACCAAATATGGATTGCAATACCTCGAGGTATGCTTGGAATTCTAGCTGGATGGAGTGTCTTTGGAAACCCATGGGAACCCCTCCCGCTACTAATTGGTGGTTTGGCAACAATTTTTCTAGTAGGCGGAATGACCACAAAAGATATCGTTGATGAAAAAGCAGATCGATTGGTTGGCGTTTCTACCTTGGTAAATGTTTTTGGCATTCGGCGAGCTGCAATCATTTCTTTCCCATTCCTTATTGCGCCATTTGTTCTTATTCCCTTACTCATCGATGCAGGATGGTTAGAAATATATCTTTGGCCATTATCCTTGTTAATGCTTGGGTCTTTATTCATCTTTTATTTAATGTTTCGAGGGGATGAAGAAAGTGAAACATTAGAAAACATTCATGCCTGGTCGGTGATGTATTCAGTATACATGTTTTTCGCATTAGGATTTGCATTTCTTACCATCTTTAGCGAAGAACTCTCTTCATTTCTTCTAATCTAAACTATGAAATCTAAGGAAAAAGAAAAAAATGAGGATACAAAAAAAAGAATGAAAAAGGTATTACCGACGTAATAATCCAGATTTTTTTACGATCTCAGGGATTTTTTGTTCCCAAAACAATGCAGTGATATGAACACCATGAACTCCCTTAATCGATTTTATAGATCGAATAAGTTCGTCAGTCAAAAGCAACGCCTCTTTTTGCACATCCTCTGCATCTAAAATGCGTTTTTCCAAACTATCGGGAATATCAACTCCCGGAACATGATATTTCATTCGTTGCATCATTTTCACTGATTTCAACGGAGTGATACCAGCAAGAATATGAACTCTTTCATCAAGACCTCTATCTCTAACAGAATCCATCCATTCTTCAAAACGAGGAAGGTTAAACACACTTTGTGTTTGAATAAAATCAGCACCCGCTCGAATTTTTTTTTCAAGCCGGTCAACACGAAGATTGATGGAAGAAACAAAGGGATTAGCAACTCCTCCAATAAAAACCTGCGGTGGTTTAGACTTTAACGGTTCCTGATTTTCAAAAATATGCATATCTCTTAAATTTTTTACAATAGAAATTAACTGAACAGAATCAATATCAAAAACACCTTTTGCATGAGGATGATTACCCTTTGATTGATGATCTCCAGTTACAAACAACATATTATGGATACCTAATGCTGATGCCCCCAAAATATCAGCTTGTAATGCAAGACGATTTCGATCTCTACACGCCATTTGAAAAATGGGTTCCATTCCTTGCTGATGGACTAAACAGGCACCAGCTAAACTACTCATTCGAACAACAGCAGTCTGATTATCTGTGATATTGAATGCATCAGCACATCCATTGAGTTGCTCTGTTTTATTTAAAATACTTTGAGGATTGGATCCTTTCGGCGGCCCAATCTCAGCAGTTACTGCAAAATCACCCTGATCCAATACTTGTTGAAGATGTGTTTTTATCATCTGCATCATCGCTCCTTTTTCAATACATGCGATTGAGACCAATCATGAGCTGGTTTGACATCTAGGAAAATTGACTGATAATTACCTACTTTTTCAGATTTCTTTTTAATTTCTTCCCAAACACAAGGCATCTCAGGATAAACTTCACAGTTACCATCTTCTGATCCACCACAAGGACCATTTAACATATGTTTTGGACAACGAGTTATCGGACAAATCCCATTAAATTCATCAACTATACACGTTCCACACATATTACATCGTCGTTGAAATGATGTGATACTTGATTTTACACCTAAAAACAATGTATTTGTACCACTAATCACCGTTTTATCAGGAAAAAGTGAACTAACAACTTGTGTTCCATCCCCACAACCAAAAACAGCTAATATATCCGCTTGATTAATCTGATCCTTATACTCTTCAAGTAATTTTTCATTATTAGTTAAACTGCAGGCAGGTTCTAAAACAGTCCAACCAGTAACTAAAATATGAGATGCAACCAATTTTTTTTTCAATTTCAATAACTCTCTTTTCCCACCACTGTGACAAAGAGTTGCACATTCACTGCATCCAAAAAGAAATACTGATTGATTGCCAATTTTTTCTAGTAATTCATGAAAAGGTTTCTGTTCACTGATAATCATAATGGGTAGTCTGCATTCTTTCAATTGATATAAGGATTATGCTTCAATTAAAAACAATGAACTAAATAGTACAGATACAAACCAAGATATCAATTAATCATCTATTATTAATCGAAGAAGTCGATTATTACCTACTTTTTCAATTAACGACGTTCTTGATTTCGAATCCTTCAATTCATTTGTATTCCAATGTATAGTGCTTCTTATTTAGATTGGTATATCGATATTGATAGTAAATAACCAAAAATAGAGAAGACATTGGACTAATTTTATAACGTTTTTCTTCACCATCCGATTCACTAGAAGTAAAATTGGTTTTTACAGTATAAAAGGGTTTTTTGGCGAAATGATCAAAATGAAAAATTACCAAAGAAATTATTGAAAAAATAATCAGTTTTTTTGTTCAATATATTTAATTCCCTTTTCACTCAGTTTTACAACATCAAAATCAAGATATTCAAGTAATCCCAAATTCAATAATCGTTCGATCATATGTTCTAAATCATTCTCTGAAACCTGCAGTAAAGATAATGTAGTATCGATGTCTAAATCTTTTTCATGTAATAAATGCAATAACTCAAACTCTTTTTCATATCGTTCTGTTTGTAAACCTGAGATGTCCTCGATTTCTTGAGATCCTGTTAACCGATCGATATGTTCTTTGATAATTACATCTAAATTAAGTTTGTCAAGAATACCCTCATTCGTATCATAAAGAATACACACATTATTCATATCATCATATTTCCAATTAGATACATCCTTCCATGTGTATCCTAATAGACTTGTATCCTGAGAAATGCTCTTTTTTTCTTGTCGATACTGAAACACATGTTGTTGCTCCATTTCTAACGATTGTAAATCAATACCGTGCTGAACAAGGTCATAAAGAGTATCTCTTTCAATTTCTTGCTTGAATTCTTTTACAAAATATAATCCTGCATCATCAAGTAAATCCATATGCACAATACGGATCATAGTCTCGATAGCTTTGTAGATATTTGTTGAATCCACCGTATTAATCTTAGAAGAAACGTAAACATCATCGGGATGAGTCATACCTTTGATGTTAACATAGTTAAAAAAATCATAACGTTGTTTCAATGAATCAACAATAGTGTTCATTACTTTAAAGGCAAATGATTCAGATGTTCTTCTTCCAGAGACTTTACATAATGCAACAACCGTACTTTTTACAAGTTCATTATTTGATTTTGACATTGGCTAGTTCTCCTTTTTTATAATTTGTTGAGATATTTCAGGCTTTTTAGCCACATTTACGGTAAAAGAAAATGTACTCCCCGTATCTGGACCTTCACTTTCAGCCCAAATTTTTCCACCATGTTTTTCAATAATTCGATTACAAATGTTTAATCCTAATCCATGGCTGTCAATATCTGTTCGAGCACCGTCGGCTTTGTAAAACTCATAAAACACATTACTTATTTGATCCTCAGTCATACCAATTCCATTATCTTTGACCGAAATCATCATTTG
>CAZYLG010000043.1:0-15486 GCA_964648565.1 uncultured Thermoplasmatales archaeon | reverse complement strand
ATAACCATAAAATCATAAATGAAAACCAAATTTGCATGGTAAAATATCCATCAAGGCCAGGTCGGGAAAACAATGATGGAGATTGTTGAAAAGAAGCAGCATTTGCAGCTTGGATACCACCTAATCCTTGAGCGACAAAAACAAAAGAAAGGACTAATGCAGATATCATTAAGACTCCCTGAATGACATCTGTCCATCCAGACCCACGCATACCACCTAAAAAAGTATAACCCATAAGCACAAGCATGGTAACAACAGCTCCTACTTGCCAAGTAATAACTGATTCGGTTAGCTGCATGATAAGCATACCTGCACCAATGGCTTGGGTCGCAAGATATGGAACAGTAAACACGATGAGAACGGTCATAAACACATATTTGAGCAGGGATGAATTCATTTGTTTTCCAACAAGTTCAGCTGGTGTAATATACCCATGTATTTTTCCTAATCTCCAAACTTTTCGACCGATAAGAAAAAAAGAAATTGCCATAAAACCAGTTCCAAATGCCATAATTCCATATTGACCAAAACCGCTTGTGAATGATTTTCCAGCAAACCCAAGAAAGGTAAACGCTGAAAAATTAGTGGCAACTAATGAAAAGAAGAGTACAATAGCACCAAAGCTTCTTCCTGCAACAAAATAATCTTCAGCAGTATCAACTGATTTTCTTCTTGCAATAAATCCAATGCCTAATAAAAGAAGAAAAAACAATAGAATAGCAATCAAAACTACTATCATAGTTCTTCCTCCTTCCAGATGAACGTAATAACTGCGTAATAAGCAAGAACAAGTGTGAGCGTAAGTACAATGTCATACCAGATCCATAATGGAAAACCAAGCAATCCAATAAGCGGTTCATTCCAATTCCATACATCAATGGATAATACAAAAATGAGGATAAGTAAACAGGCAATAAGAATTTGTTTTCCATATGCATTCCAAAGTGATCGTTGTATATCCATAGTTGAATTCTTCCTGTATGGTATGATGATCACTTTTTCCTGGCTGAACCGGCTGGAAAACAGTGAAAAACAATGCCGTTTTTCAATGTATCAACAAAAAAGAAGGATAAAAAAAGGGATACTAATACTTTGTTAAAAAAAATGGATAGATAAATTCGTAAAAAAAGTTTTATGATCTTAGTTTATACAATTGATTTGAAAGTAATCCAATCTCTTGTGGAGTGAGTTCCTCAACTCGTTTTGTTAGAAATAAGAGATGTTCAGCATATGGTAAAGAGGTAGAATTTTTCAAAATTGTTTTTATTTGTTTTCGTCGATGAGAAAATAATTGTTTAGTTACCTCAAAAAAGAATGATTCATCAACTATCTGAAATGGTGGTTTTTTATAAGGAATGAGTTCAACTAAAGAAGACATAATCTTAGGAGGAGGTGAAAACGAGGAAGGAGGAATATTACTATGAATTTTACATTTAGATTTATAAGCGATACCAACAGATAATCGAGAATAATCCTTTGATCCAGGACGAGCAATCATTCGTTCAGCAAATTCTTTTTGATAAATTAACACTGCTTTTTCAAAATTTACTTCAAATAGTTTAAACGTTACAGGTGAAGAAATTTGATACGGCAGATTTGCTACTACTTTTGTAAATGAAGGTATATCATCCCAGGATAAATCCATAATGTCCTGATGAATAAGTAATACGTTTTTTGGAAGAGTTTGTTTTAAAAAATGATATAATGTTTTATCAAGTTCAATAGCGATAACCTGGCGAGTTCGTTCTGCTAGTTTTTGAGTAAGTACTCCTTTCCCCGGACCGATCTCTAAAACCACATCATCTTTGGATAAATCTGCAATAATAAGTTCTTTTTCAATCACAGCAGAATCAGTGAGAAAATGTTGACCGAGTTTGGTTTTCGTCATACAAGACAACTTAAACGGTTATCGTTTATTCTGATTAGCTGGTGGACGAGTAAATAAACGATATTTTTGATTTGGATCACTTAATTCCAACTCAATTCGTTTTGCAACAAGTTTTGCTGGATCTCGAAGAAAATCAATACGATCTACCATGTCTTTAAATGTCGTGAACTTCTGTTTCCGTCGTTCAGTAAGAATATCATGCATCATCTTTTTTCCAAGACCGGGAAGTAATTCTAACACATGAAAACGAGTGGAAATAGCAGGAGCATTATTAAAGAATTGAACAAAGTAAGATTCTTTTTGTTTTACAACATCAATAAGAACATAGGGTAATTCACCATGTGCTGTAGAAGTTAAATCATCAAAATGCACGCGACCTTTGATCTTTTTGATTTTCTCTCGTTTTTTTGGATTTTTACCAACATAAATATGATCGCCAATGGAGAGAGTAACATTATTCTTAGGTACTAATTCCAAAAGGGTGAATTGATTATCACCCAATCCATAAACTACAGGATAGCGATGATGAGATGAAACATCGGCTCTTCCTTCTGGCAAATAATCCAGAACAAATACATACTCCTCCACAACATTTCCCTCCCTAATTATTCAATATAATACTCATTTACAAGATCAAGGATTTCTTTGATATCCTTATCTGTGATGTTTATTCGTTCTTTTGCAAAAATAGATTGAACTTTATCTTTCGTATTTGGAAGTAAATCAGCGATTTTATACGCATGAATCTCTCTTATTTTTTCAAGGTCCATTAATTTTTTAATCAATTCTTGTGTTTTATTTGCAGGTAACTTTGCAAATTTTTGCGCATGTTCCAATGCTATTCGTTGCTCGTAAAGTAATGTTTCACGTTCCTTTTCCACTTTTTGTAAAAGATTTTTCACCTCAGAAAGAGATACATATGAAAAATCATCATCGGAAATTACCATTCTTTACCCTCTCCGAATATGTTCCGGACGCACAACGAGTTTTTTTATTTTCTTCCCCACACGAATCTGCACACGATATGAATTTCCTTGTCTACCAAGAACCGTTCCCGTATAACCTTGAAATCGAACATGCGGCATTCCCCGATGAACTGACGGATCAATCACAATATTTACTTTTTCTCCGTCATCAAATTGTTGTAACGACCGGGTTATGGGTGAAAATCCTCGATCTCGCGGTTTTCTTCTTAATATATGTCTACTTTTACTTCTTAATCCTTTTGAGCGTTTTACCATGTGGTTATTCCCCCTTTACTTGTTTTACATCTAATGCATCAACTGAACACGCGAGATCTAACAACGCGCTAAGATTAGGTTGCGTTTTCCCATTATCGCCAGTAATTAATTCCTTGATGTAGGTTCCAGACTCACTTTCAATTTCAATTGAAGCTCTATCTTCATCTACCTCAAGAACGTTACAGCGATAAATCTGCCGTTTTCTAACCTTTTTTGCGCGACGCTTTGCAACGCGTGTTGGGGTTTGTTGATTAATCGTGGTACCCTGTAATGACTCGGCTACCTTTTTAAGTTTTTCTTTTTGAATTGGAACACTTGCATGTATTTTTACTACATATACTTTCTGGAAGTGTGCTTCTTTAATTCGAGCAATATCACTACTTTCAGTATATTTAAAGGAATTTACTGCAATGGCATCGTTGCTCTCTGTCTTAATTTGTTTGGTTAATGTTGCTAAATCAAGGGTTCTTTTTTTTGGATTTTTGACTTCTAAAACAAATGGTCTTCCATCTCCAAGCATACGTACATCGATATCTTCACGGCCAGCTCCATGAAATGCCTCGTCCTCTGCTTGAGATGCTTTAACTACTGGTTTAGCAATAAATTCTTCAACACTATCTTCATATAATTTTCCTGTGTACTTACAATACCTGCATCCTTTTCCATGGCATTGGCGGCAGAACCATTTGGTTTGAGGTATTCCTCGTTGAAATTTGTTATATCGGCCAAATATGTAAAGTGGTTTTATTTGAAGAGTAACGACATTAAACTGAGTATTGAGAATAATCATAATATCCGGATGTTTAAAACTCACTGTTTTTTCTATTTCTTCTTCCAATCGAATTCCGATATACTCATTAATTTCTTGTTTAACTGAAGCAGTATCTTCTAGATTAAATTCTTCAATAATTTGATTTTCCCTTTTACTGATGTCTTCATCTATTTTACATCCTATTAAAAATGTGTTAAATTCATAATCTTTCACTGAATCAAAAGCAATTTGATAGAATTCAGGTAATTCTTCAAAAAGACCATTACACAATTCACAATTATTCTCTAAGGTTTTTGAAAACGTAGTATACTTTTCTCTAACTCGTTTTCCAGCCTGTTGGAATAATTCATCTTCCTTTCGATGAGTGCATAACCGTCCAATACAATGATCGCAAAGACGATACGATTGAAGTAATCGAGGAATTTTTTCATTGGAATAGTTGGATTCTGAGTTAGATAAATTCATTAATAACAACACCGTGAAAAAAAGAGTACTTATAAAGTATACGTTTCACCAAAGAACCATTTAATTGAAGAACAAAGAAAAATATAATCAGTTTCTTCTTTTTAGATAATTGTTGAGTAAGCTTTTTAATACTTGTCCAAATACAGATGATACCCATGTTTTGGGAGGCAAAGAGTTATGGTTAACGTATCTGCATTTAAAGGAATCACATATAACAATGAAAAAATCAAGGATCTTGACTTGGTAATGTCTCCACCGTATGATATAATTTCACCAAAACAACAAGATCAATTATACAAAAATAGCCCATATAACTTCGTTCGATTAATCCTAGGAAAAAAATATTCTGATGATACAGATGAAAACAATAGATATACACGGGCAAAAAAAGATTTTGAACAATGGCAGAAAGACCACATCCTCATTCCTACAGATCATGAAGCAATCTATCCTTATAAAATTACATACACTCTTAACGATGAACAAAAAACGATGAATGGTTTTTTTATTTTATTACGATTAGACAAGGATTATAGAAAAGTAAAGGCTCATGAACGCACCCTTTCAAAACCAAAGGCAGATCGGCTAAATCTCATGAGAGCCTGTTATGCAAATCTTGAACCAATTCAACTTTTATATATCGATGAACAAGATGATATCAATCATGCTATACAACAAACCATTTCCGGTGATCCATTAATTAAGGTTACTGGATATGATGGATTTGATCATTCCATTTGGAAACTTACAGATGAACATATTATTAATAAAATTAAAACATTTCTTGATGATGACATTCTTTTTATTGCCGATGGCCATCATCGCTATCAAACCGCTATAAACTATGCAAATGAAATGGAGGAAAAAACAGGCAATAACGATCCAGATGCTCCGTTTCAATATCGAATGGTGATTGTAGCAAATATGTTTGATGAAGGATTAGCGATTCTGCCGACTCACCGATTACTCCATCTTCCAAAACAGGTGACCAAAGACAAATTAATCTCCAAACTAAAAGAATATTTTAATGTAGACGTGTATTCTAGAGAAGAAACTGGTAATCCCTCAAAACTTGCGGATCATATTAAAAACCAGATCAAGACGAGCTCGCATCATAAATTTGCGTTTCTTTTTAAGGATAGTTATATTGTGATTACCTTAAAAGATGAAGAGATAATGGATGATATTGCAAAAGATCGTAGTGAAACATGGAGAAAACTTGATGTATCTATTTTACATAAGATTGTCATTGAAAAAATCATGGGCATCACTCAAGACACCTTGGAAGACCATGTTAAATACACTCGTGATGATGAGGAAGCAATAACTGTTATCGATGATGGAGAATATGATTGTTCAATTCTTATGAATGCAACTAAGATTGAGGAGTTGAAAGCAATCGCTGATGCTGGGGAACATATGCCTCAGAAATCAACTTATTTCCTTCCAAAGATGCTTTCGGGTCTTGTCATGTATGATATGAATAAAAAAGAATAATCATATCATTTTTTTATTTTATTTATTACATTTTAAGGTGATGAGTTAGTTTAATATACAATCATAGTATGCACAGATACTACTATGACACTTATTGAAATACTAGCAATACTCATTGGCATTATTGGAGCCTACATTCTTCTTTCATTGTTTTTAAAACAGAAAGGATACTTTGAAAAATACAATATTAGTTTTTATGGTCCTGCATTGATGATTCGTACCAAAAAGGGCGTAGGATTTTTACGACGAATCGCACAACGTAAACGATTTTGGAAAGGATATGGAACCTTAGCAGTAATTGTTTGTTTCATAATGATGATTTTAATGGTGGTATTAGTCATTGCTAATATGTGGGCTGTATTAGAGTTTACTCCTGAGCAGCAGGAAGCACTTCCCGGTATCGAATTTGGATTAATCTTACCGGGGATTAACCCGCTACTTCCACTTGATTACTTATTTTACATCATCGTTGGTTTAGCTATTGGTATTATCGTCCATGAATTTTCACATGGTATACTCACGTTTGCTCATGGACTGAAGGTAAAAGCACTTGGGTTGCTTTATCTCATTGTTCCATTAGGAGCGTTTTGTGAACCTGATGAGGATGAATTACAAGTTACCTCTATGAAAAAACGAATGCATGTTTATGCTGCTGGACCAATGTCAAATTTTGTTATAGCTTTGATTACTTTACTCTTATTTTCATATGTAGGGATGGCCGCGGTCGAACCTATTGATGGTGTTCATATAGCATATGCTATTGAAGATAGTCCCGCAGCTGAACTAGGCCTTTCAGCTGGAATGGTTATCTCATCATTGAATAACACAGCAGTTGAGACCGATGCTGATTTTAGATCCGTGATGCAAAATGTTTCAGTGAATCAAACTATTCCAATTCAGTATTATACTGATGATTCTGTGATTGATACTACGATTACGCCTGCGCCTCGATCAAAATTTTCTGGTAATGAAAGTCAGGAAAATATGAGTTTTGTAGGAATTGGGTTTAATAGTTATGTTCCAGGTTTTATTGATTCCTTACAACATCCATTTACTAATGTTGATGGACTTTTACTTTTGTATTCATTACCGTTCATTGGTTATTTCGTAGGATATAATCCACTGGTAAGTCCATATACCCAAGGATTGCAATTAACTGGATTTGCTTCATTTATTCCAACACCTTTATTTTGGATCGGTCTTAATGTTATCTTTTGGATTTTCTGGTTGAATTTGTTACTTGGTTTTTTCAATGTTTTACCAATGGTTCCGTTAGATGGAGGGTTCTTATTCAATGATGGTGTTCGCTTCTTTGTACAACGAATCAAAAAGAATCTGAGTGAAGAAAGAGTTGAAAAAATAGTGCGTCATGTTACCACGTTCATTTCATTTTTGATATTGTTCTTAGTGTTATTCCCATGGCTTATCAAATATTTCTGATATTTTCCAGCTCTTCGCCAAGAACATCCGCACCACTATTTGATTATTGACAATAATTGCAATTGAATCTAAATGGATACTTACTCATCATCTATTATTGATTTACTCACGAATAGAATCTTTGGAAAAACCACAGTTTCTCGAAGAAATCACATCAACCTAAAATGGAAAAGACTCTATTTTTCTAATTATTAATTGCTCTAATATCTTAGCAATTAAAATAAATCAAAAGGGATAAAAAGAATAGAAAAAAGATTGTATTTTTTTTATGATTGCGCAACATAGCAGGGCGATGGTAATTTCATCCCAGCTTTTCGCAGTGCACTTTTTGCAAATTTTACGAATTGAGGCTGTGTTTCAATAGTAATTACTTTTTGATTTCGTTTCACATGTGCTGCACTACTTACAATCTTTCCATAAGAACTTCTCATTCCTTGGGAAACACGATCAGCACCAGCTCCAGTAGCCTGTTTATTCTCCCGTAAAATGACATGTGGAAAAACAAGAACTCGTAATCGATAATTAGTCAAACCAACTTTTTTTTCCATAAATCGGTTTGAGGTAATACGAGCTGCTTCTAATGCGCCATGACGAGCTTGGCATTGTTCTTCTGAAACTAAACTAAGTTTCACTGGAAATGAGGCTTGCCTATTTCCATTCATGAATTGAGTAATTCGTGGATTTGGAATACCGCCCATGTATTCTTTACGAGTGGTAAGTTGTCCTCGTACATAACGGTACATACTACCTGGTTTTCGTGACATTGTTTACAACCTTATTATTTTTAATAGGGAGGTGAATTGTACATGGTGTTTATAACTTTTTTTACTGTATATATCAAAAACAATAGGATAAACAGGCTTTTTATCCTTTTTTGACAAATGAAAACATAATTTGATAAGAAGTTGGATTATTGAAAAAGAGCCAAAAGGATTTAAAAAAAATATCTTTTACGGTGTAATCAATGTATATTGCTATTGAAGTTGGAAATCATATTAGAAAAAAATTAAAACAGACCTTGCAACATCTTCATTTTCCTGAGGATATTAGATTAGAAACCCCATCTTCATCAGATTTTGGTGATCTTGCGTTTCCTTGTTTCTCATATTGTTCAGTTAGTAAAAAATCTCCTTATGAAACTGCAAAATATATATTGGATCATTTAGAAAAACCGAATTATGTAAAGGGAATGGAGGTGCATAATGGATACATTAATTTTTGGTTTGATGCTGAAAAGATTTTAACAAATACGTTATCAAGTATTTTTGATAAAAATGAAGATTATGGGATTCTTCCTTGTAAAAACCAGAAGGTGATTGTTGAACATACTTCTGCAAATCCAAATGGTCCGTTACATGTTGGAAGAGCTCGTAATCCAATAATTGGCGATACCATAACTCGGTTGATGAAAGCAGATGGGTATAATGTTGAATCACAATTTTATTTAGATGATTTAGGAAAGCAAGTAGCTATTCTTACTTGGGCGTTTCATCATCTTGATGAACAAGATTTATCTAAAAAAACAATGGATAAACCCGATCATCATGCGGTAAGATTTTATCAGAAGGCTCATGAATTGATGCAAAAGGACGAAGCAATTGCTGAAGAAATTGATGAATTAGTTCATAAAAGTGAGTTAGGTGATGAAGATGCGATTAATATGGGGAAAAAATCTTATGAGCCAGTGTTACAAGGTATATCTGAAAGTTTATCAAGGATTAACATCACTATTGATGATTTTATTCCTGAATCAAAATTTGTTAAGAATGGTAGTGTTTTTAAGGTAATTGAACAATTGAAACAAACACCGTATTGTACTGAAGAGGAAGGAGCTTTTTATTTGGATTTAAAGGAATTTGGAGTCAAAGGTAGGTCAACGAAATTTTTTATTACTCGTGCAAATGGGACCTCTCTTTATGCAACTCGAGATGTTGCGTATCATTTATGGAAAAATTCACAAGCTGATCGATTGGTTAATGTGTTAGGTGAAGACCATAAATTGGAATCTCGACAGGTTGATATTGCTTTGGAATTATTAGATGCTGAAAAAAAACCAGTCCCCGTCTTTTATTCCTTTGTTTCCCTTCCGGGAGGAAAAATGTCAACACGGCGAGGTAGAGTTGTTTATCTTGATGATTTAATAGATGAAAGTAAACAGAGAGCTTTTATTGAGGTTGAAAAACGACGTGGAACAGATCTATCTAAGGAAAAAATGAAAGAGATTGCTGAAGTCGTGGGTGTTGGTGCTCTTCGGTATAATATCGTTAAAGTGCAACCTGAGAAACATATTGAATTTAAATGGGAGGAAGCGTTAAGTTTTGAAGGTAATACAGCTCCATTTATTCAGTATGCTACAGCACGATGTGCAAGTATTTTACGAAAAAGTAAGATTGAATCTAAGGTTATCAAAGAATCATGTGATTCTCAGGTTCTTACTCATGAATCTGAAGTTAGATTGGGAAAGCAATTAGCGAATCTACCAATTATTATTGATGAGGCAGCACAGGGCTTTAAACCTCATCTTATTACTCAGTATTTATTTGATACTGCATCATTATTTAATCAATTTTATCGTGATTGCCCGGTATTAAGTGCGAATAAAGAAGTATTGAAGTATTCTCGTTTAGGCTTAGTTCTTTCAACAAAAATTGTGTTAGAAAATGGATTGCGTTTACTTGGTATTGATGCATTAGAAGAAATGTGATATGAAGTTCTATATCAAAAAAGAAGAGATGAAGGGTAAAAAAGGAGGCAGATTTATTGAGGAAGATCTATTTTTTCATTCATCTCTCACTCTTATACTCTTTGTTAATCAAACTATATATAATTGTCGACTTTATAATCGTTAATTAACGATTATTTTGTGGTTATCGAAAAATAATGAAAAGGATGAACACATCATGAATATTAAACAAATACAAGTACATCAACTCCTCAACAAGATTACAAAAAAAGATATGATTTTCCATGGAAACTATACCCTTGATCCCTACCAAAACTGCTCCTTCGGATGCATTTATTGTGATTCTACGCTTGATGACACTATTTATGTTAAAATAAATTCATTGGACCGTCTTGAAGAAGAACTTCCTACTCTCAGTAACGGAAGGATCATCATTGGATCCGTTCATGATCCCTATCAACCTCTTGAAAAAAAGTTTCAACTTACTCATAACATTCTCAACCGACTGTCTGAAACAGAGTTTCCCATTCATATCCTAACCAAATCAACAACGATACTCAAGGATCTACCCATAATAAAAAAAATAACAAATCCCATTGTTACTTTTACCGTACTAGGATTACAGGAAAAACTATGGAAAACAATAGAACCAAACACTCCTTCGCCACTTAATCGATTGCAAACCATGAAAGCACTCGCAGATCAAAAAATCACTACAGGAATTGCTATTATCCCAACACTACCTCATTTTCCAGATCAACATCTTAAAGAATTAATTCATGCTGCAAAAAAATATCAAGCTGCATACATTTTACATAAACCCTTATTTTTACAAGGAGAACAAAAACAACAATTCTTAAAAAAAATCAAAACAGCATATCCAGAGATCTACAAGGATTATAACATCCTATATCAAAACAGACCAATAATCCCACATAAACTTGAAGATGAACAAACAAAAACCATTCAGCACCTATGTAATACAAGTAACATTCCTACTAGTATACCATTAAAAAAATGAAAAAAAGAAAAAAATTAGTCTTCTTTTTTCACAGGAGATCGTTTATTAATAATAACTGCTGCAATCACAAGAAGCACAATAAAAACCGATGCAGCAATGATGATTCCATATTCAGAAAGAATCGTTGGCGGATCCCGAGCATGCTGATAAGACTGAGCTCCAAATGGAGTATGACCATCAACTGAAAGTGGATTATCTTCATCATAGGAGTAGCCAGAAATATCTTCTACGGACCAATGATTATTCCCGCTAAACTCCGTACTTGGAACCCATACTCGAAGATTTGGATCACCATACAAACACACGTTTTCAGCCAGATCCCACCACCATTGAGGTCGGCCATCTCTAACATATTGAATGCCAACTTTAGTAATACCTTCAGCGTAAATCTCACCAATTGTTTTCCCTAACGCGATACCCCGAGGTACACTATTCTGCCAAACATCGGAATACCATGAAGTAGCCCATGGATCCATAATCTGAAACGGAGAACCATGACGCATTAATGTTAAATGTAAATATTTACCAGCAGGTAGACAAGCAACACTACTCACACCAGCAGAATGAATATTACCAATAGCATCGTCTACTTGTGATCCATTATACCAAGATGTTCCAAACCGACTTAATAAAACAGTGATAATCACACCATCATAATAATCCTGTGTATCCTGCAACCATTCCGGAGTGAGGTGCCGAAGTATCGGAAGACTTGCAATATTACCAATAATATCTCGAACTGGTCGTCGGGCCACTGCCCAATCAAGACCTGTTTTCAAAAATCGAAAACCACGTGGATCAGGATTACCAGCTAACGAAGGAAGCACACCATGCACATCCATGGTCATCGTATCAGGTTCTTCAGTCGATCCCATTAACCATTCATAACCACGCCAAGGATTTGTTTCCTTAGTATATGCTGCAGGTGTAATTGTTGGATACCCATAAGGATTATCTCCTTCAACATCCCAAAACATAAACATACCACCATCAAGCGGAGCACCATGGGTATTGACCATCCAAAATAAGACACCTTGATTCAAGTTATGCATGTTTGCATTAAAATTCGTGGAAAAAACTGGGGAATAACCACCTTGACGTAAGTAAAACGGTTGTACTTCAGATCCACTCAAATCAGGAAAGTATGATCCCTCTTCACCATTCACATCGACCATAACTCCTTCATCAATTGGTTCAAAAGTTTGCGATCGACCAGGAATTGTTCCATCCGCACATTTATATTCAAAACCCCAATATTTACTAGCTCGAGTATTAAATTTAATATCATAACAAACCAACGTATCAAGAACAGGATATTCCAAGGTTTCTTCTCCAGAAGGTTTAGTCACACGCAATCCAAGATTACCTCGCCATGGAAAACGCCGCACACTCTCACTTCCATTAATCACCGACACACCACCTGTATTTTTAATCGCAGGATTCTCAAAGACAATCATTGGATAAAACATGTTTTTAGAAACCCACACACCAAGATCTGTTGGAGAACCAAAAAACCGGCCTGGTTGAGCTTTACCAACAAATACACGATCCCATGGAAGTCCAATATCAAATTGACCAGCTAAGGTTATAATTTTTTCTTGTCCTTCTTCATCAAGACCAAGATCCTTTAAAAATTGATACACTCGAGAACCCGTAAGATACATTTCACTAACCGTTGGTAACCGAGAATGACCATCCGGATGACGACGCCATAATTCCGTATGCCATGATACTGCAGAAGATAATTCAGGATGATTATCCACAAATAATACAGGAGCACCATGAATCGCAGCCATAAAAGCTGACGGACCAATAGATCTTGCCCCATCAATTTCTTGATCAGGTTTTAATTCTGAAACATACCATGAAGTCCATGAATCAATTGTTGAAAAAATAACATCATTGCTTTGTGATCGACCTCGTATTTCATCATAAATCTCATTATAATCCGTGTAATGAGATATCTTAAATCCATTCGTTATTTCTTGTTTAACATCGGAGCTTAATCGATTGCCAAGATTAATCAAATGGACACGATCAACCCCTAACTGATACAATGTTTCAGCAGTACATTCAGGCATCGTATCTTTTGAAACATATAACAGCGGAGCGTTTAATTCCGAAGCAAGAACTGATGCTTGTGTCGCTGAAGCAAGCATATCTCCTTCTTCTCGACTAAAATTTTGTTTCCAAGAATATTCAATAGTAAAATCAGTTGAAATATCTAAATCATCCATAGAAAAAACACAAATCTTATAGTTTTCATCATCCAAACATTCACCAAGTCGATGAACAGTTAAATCAGTTTCAGTTCCTTCAGGCAATGGAATATTTTCATCGAAAATAGTGCTATCACATTTACTTGAAACTCCCGGTTCCCTTGTAGAAAGTACTTCTTCACCCGAAGGACCAATCAAACTCATTCCTAAATCAACAGATGGATCATTCCAAGATAATTCAACTTGAAAATCACGAGCACCAAATGATGGGTTTTCAGGAATGTCAAGTTCAACACCCGGATACATTTCAACATCAACTTGATAGGTAACCTTTCGAAGATTTTTCATTACTTCAAAAATAGATCCATATCGTCCAAAGTTAAATGTAAGAAAACTTCGATGTTTTTCCACGTCTAAATCCAAACCAGTCTGAGTTACCTCCCCAGTTAACTCTTCTCGTGGATCAATGTAATCATAGGCTTTTGTCGGTACATCTGTAACCGCTACACTCCATTGACCGCTCTTATACACATAAACAGAGGTCTTATCAATATCCATACCACCCTGCGTATTCCATTCACTGGTAATTCCGGCCATCATCCATTCGCCATCTTCTTCACAATATACCTGAATGTCTCTATCTCCTGCAGGAATAGACATGTTGATAAGTCCTTCAAATCCAGGTAGCCCAGCTTCAAAATAAAAACAGGGATACCACGATCGAACCTTAATAAATTTGTATCCTTCAGGAACAAAGAATTCATTATATGTTGGATACACTTCATTGGTTTGAGGAACTTCAAAATGCTCGGTTTTAGTTTCTTTTGGCATAATTGTTCCTTCTAATGTTCCATGTGTTTCTTTCTTGGGTTTATCAAATTCTTCTTGAATAACTGCTACCACTGCATCATCAGTATATTCCCATTCATTTAACGCAATTTCACTTGCAAGTGAGAACGGATCATCAGATTCAATCGATGTTTCTTTTTTTGCTCTCCAAGAAGATGGCGTTTTTGTAGAATCAACATTAATATACGTTAATTCATCGAGTTCACCATTAGCATAACCCATCCAATCTTCCATGAAATACTCAATTCCTTGATATGCATTAAGTGATCGTTGCTTTTCTTGAGTAACCGGATATTCATCCTCGTAAAACAAGAGTGGATGAGCGTACAGGTTATCGTTATGTTTATCAAAAAACACTGAAGTTGGAATCGCTGAAAGGTAAGCATAATCATCAATCAATGATGAAGGATCATGACCAATAAATGTTGTTTGTTTCGTTGGAATAAACGGTTTATAACTTATACCTTTTGAGAAACCAGATTCTGATGTTGAATCAGCTGATAAAATCGGAAGAAAACTGCCCGATAAAAATAATCCAATGATAAATAGAGATACTACTTTTTTATTACTTACATACTCTTTTTTCATAATATATTTCCCCATTACAACGGTGAATAAAGTAATTTTTAAATTATGCCTCAAGAAATGTATACTTTGGATACATATAAATAATTTATTATATTTGAGTTAAATAAATATTTTTTTTAGAAATATGACATAAATAATTAGGAAATGAAAGGGATGATAAACACTAAATAGGATATCCCATTCTACCAAAAACAACACATTCCTGTAACGGGTAGCAGTGTGAATTATTATGGATGACCGTATACGAAAACGACTGGAAAAACAACATTATGTTATTATTGGCAATCATTCTGGAGTAAAACTTTGTCATTGGTTAAAACAAAGTCTAATCCATAACAGATCATGTTACAAACAATCATTTTATGGAATCAATTCTCACAGATGTTTACAAATGACCCCTACATTAAACCAGTGCACCCAATCTTGTTTGTTCTGTTGGCGATTCCAAGGATTCACTGAAACCTCTTTAGAAAAAGGAGATGATCCTAAAATGATTTTAGAGGACGCAATCAAAGGTCAACAAAAACTTATCACAGGGTTTAAAGGAGATCCTCGATGCGATCGGAAAAAATGGGATGAAGCAAATCAACCGAACATGGTTGCGTGCTCACTTTCCGGCGAACCCACTTTATATCCTCAGCTTGGAGAATTTTTCGAAGAATGCCATAACAAAGGGATGACTACGTTTTTAGTAACCAATGGAACCACTCCAGAAGTCCTTGAAAAACTTGATCCATTACCAACTCAACTTTATGTTTCATTGATCGCTCCTAATAACCTCTTCGACAATCTGGTCAAGGATTCCATACCATTGTGCTGTTTT
>CAZYLG010000042.1:0-15790 GCA_964648565.1 uncultured Thermoplasmatales archaeon | reverse complement strand
TTCCCTATTTGATGAAACCGTTGAAGAGTATGCAGATGAAGGATTTTTTGGGGGATTCATGAGATGAATGATACGGATTTGTTTCTTTCTGTTGATGAATTGCAGGTTGTGTTAAATCTTCAGGGATCTCGGGTGAGTGTTGAGTTTCCACCATATGATACGATGCTTTTAGAGGCACGTCAGCATCCAGATGGATATCGGTTCACTAAGATTGCTTCCGCTGAACAAATTAATACATGTTATGATAAATTAGACCATAATGAGTTTTTTACTTATCAATCACTGGTTGAATGTTTTCTCTGTAGTGGTGTCAGCTCCTATGAGAATTTGGATGATGTCAAAAAAGAAATTGAGATGAAAAAACAGGCGTTATCCAGTTGTAAAGAACTCTTTTTTGTTCTCGATACAAATCTGTTGTATGATCGCTTTATTACCAGGTATGATGTTGTTCCCAGGGATCATGTGTTTCTTGTTGATACCGTGCAACATGAGATCTTGCATCATTTGAATCATAAATATGATGATACGGATCTGAATCGTGTTGATATGGTTCTTCGTGATCACTCTCCTATGGCTGATGCCATGGTTGATGGTGTGCTTCGTGAATGGCAGAATCGTAATCAAAAACAAACTCGTTTGGCCCGGAATATGGCCTTGCAGGAGTATAATTATCTTCGGAAATATGGAAAGGAGATTCATGCATCTAAAGAAAATGCGAAGACCAGTCGGGAAAACGATGAAATCATCGCTGAAACCGTGCAGGATTTTCAGCAGCAATCGCAGTATAATGAGTTTGTCTTGCTTACCGCTGATGTGGATATGAAGGATGTTTGTGAGATGGTTGGTGTTGATTGCCTTGTTCTTCAAAAACCAACACAGATTACCCGTAAGCATTGCTCGACGGAACAGTTTTTACAGTTACTCTATGCGTTAACGGTGCTTTCTGGTTTTGTGAAACTGAATTCTACGTTGTTGTTTAGTGAGTTTCACGGTGGAAATCAGGATTTTCCTTTGAAAATCCGGTTGTTGAATGAATCTGATTATGATGCAGTTCGACAACATATCATGTTATGTCGAGAATTGAAAAAGATTGAGAAAAAAAATATGGAGTATTGATTATGATGAATGTGTGTTGTTTGAATTGTGGGACCTATTTTGGGGAATTTGTTGAAGATAACAATGATTTTTGTTCCCCTGAGTGTGAACAAGAATTCATATCCTCTTTGAAAGAAGAAGTATGCTGAGGAATACTGGTATGGGGCTTAATCAAGAAAAACAAGAAATCATTGCTTGTTCGGATAATGTATTAGTAACGGCGAACCCAGGAACGGGTAAAACGTTTTTACTGGCACATAAATATGTAGAGCTTTTAAAACAGGGATACAAACCTGAGGAGATGCTGTGTCTTACATTTACCCGGAAGGCACGACGGGAGATGGAAGTCCGGATTGTATCATTAATTGATGAACAAGGCATTGTGGTGGATCGAGCTTCGCTGAATATTCATACGTTTCATTCCTATGCATTGGAAAACATTGATGAGATGGCGTTGGTGTCTTCTAATGTGTTGCGGTATGCGATTTATCGATTTATGAAAGATGATCAGACGTTGAATTATGGTGATCGGTATTTGTTGGATACGATTGTGCCAAAGATGGAGAATTTGATTCGATATTTGAAGAGTTATGGGATTACCGTAGATCAGGTTTCAGTGGATGAAGCAAAAAATTTTGTAACTGAATTTAAGAATCATAGTAAGAAGGAGTTAGAGTTGTTCCTTGAAAAATTCGTACGTATTTTTCAGTATTATGAACAGATGAAGGGAACAGAGGGTATTGATTACACGGATATGTTGCTAGAGTTTTTAAAACAAAAAGAACTTCCTCGTTACCGGTTTGTGTTGGTAGATGAATTGCAGGATGTCAACACCATGGAAGCTGATATTGCGCTTCGTTCTGGTGATTGTTTTTTATCAGTGGGTGATCAAAAACAAGCGATTTTTGGTTTTCAGGGTGGTAGTATTCTTAATTTCAAAAAATTTGAGCATGCACATTCCTTTGTGTTATCTGAGAATTTCCGCAGTACCAATGCAATTCTAGAGTATGCACGCAGGTATTTTAGTGAGCGAACAAAAGAAAAAACTCATGTTAGGGAGCTGAAGGATTTACAGAATAAAACCAAGGGAATTGGTGAGAAACCAGTGGTTTTTGATGTTGGTGGTGAGGATCGGTTTTATGCGGTTTGTCAATTGGCATCTCGGTTAGCTGATTCAAAGGATTCAGTGGCGGTGATTGCACGGACCAATAATCAGCTTCGTCAGATTGCACGTGTGTTAGAAACACATGGTGTGGAGTTTTCTTCTACGTTTCTATCTGCTTCAGCGGAGGCTCAGAAGAGTATTGTAACGTTTTTAAAAGGGGTGTTAACTGATCGATCGGATTGTTTGAAGAATGCGTTTTTTACCCCGTTTTTTCCAATATCATTGAAGGATGCGTTTGAACTTGCGGAGAAAAAATATGTGAATCTAGCTGATGTTTATGAGAAAGCACCTTCCTTTAAAAAAATCAAAAGGGGTATGGGGAATGTTGAGGATGTACATCGGTTGTTTCACCGGGTTATTCTTCCGGTTTGTATGAGTTATGGAGAGGAATTTGTATTAGCTGGACTAGCGATGAAGGATGCATTTGCTGAGGCGATGAAGGTGGTCTCAGAGAAAACCATTGATGAGGTTTGTGCGTTTTTGGATTCAACGGATCTATTAAGTATGGAATCTCATGTTGAAAAAAAGATCACGTTGACCACGGTGCACAAGGCCAAGGGGAAACAGTTTGATTCAGTGATCTATGTTCCTAGTAAAACCCAGGATAGATCTAATTTTCAGGATGCAGTGGTCAAAGCAATACTGCTATCCAAAGGAATCAATGCTGAGGAGGAGCTAGAAGAAGAGACCCTACGGGTGAATTTTGTAGCGTTTACTCGGGCAAAGGATCAATTGTTTATTGTGACAGATAAACCCCAGGATTTCTCTAATGATGCTAGTATGGTAGAAGAGTTTTCCGCGGTATCAAATGAATCCAGTGTTTCTTCTGAAGCTCAGAAAAAAGCGTTTTCATTGTTTGTGAATAAACAATATGATCAAGCTAAGAAACTCTTAGAGGTAAAACAGTGTTGGTTATCTGATTTTGTTTCAAATCATTTTTTGAATCTAGATCATCTGTCTTTTTCATCTGTTACAACTGATGCCTATGAGTATTTTACGCAGAATATACTTCGATTAGCTGAGACTTCAGAAGCATTAACCTTGGGAAGCAATGTACATGTGTTAGCAGAGAAATTAGTTGCTGGTGAAGAATACACGGTAAAAGATGGATATACGCTATATGAAACCAATATTAAACAGCTTGTTGATGAGATCCATCAAAAGTATCCAGTTGATGTCGTGGCTGAGGAGATTTTCCGGGTGAGTCTCTCTGATTTGATTGGTGTTGAAGATACATTGTTGTTTACCGGAAAAATTGATGCCGTGTTTAAAAATGATAATGATGAATATTTAATTGTGGATTGGAAGACCAGTAAAAACAAGAACCATGGATCAGCACATCGCCGGCAGCTCATGGCATATAAAAAAGCATTTTCAATTAATCATAAGATTCCATTGGATCAAATCAAAGTAGCTATTGGATATGTAAGTTTAAAAAACACCATCAATGATGGAGTGATCGGTAAGGAATTAGATATGAATCAGCCTCGATCATCATCATTTAACACCTTTAGCAAACATGTAAAAAAAATATTATCCTGGAAAAATGATACTTCATTGTTTTTTGAGGATCTCAAACAAGTAAAAGATGATGATGCATTACTCAGAAGTATACTAGAACAATATGGAAAAGAGAAACAAACATGATCTGTAAAATATGTGGAGTAAAAGAATCTGAGGAATTTTAATATAAAAAGAATGAACATTGAGTGATAAATAGTGAATTATGCTTCTATATAGTAAATATTTACAAACAGAGAAAATGGATAAATACGCATATTGAGATGAATCTTTATCATCATATAGTTAATAGGTTTGTTAGTAAATGAATTTAAAAGAGGAATATAAAAAATTAAAAAATCAAGATAGAGTACTGGTGAGTTTTAGAAATTATAAAAAAACTGTCAAAAATTTTGATGATAAAAGAAAAATTGAAGCAATAACCTATTGCCCTACTGTTGATGGGAAAATAGAAGGGAGCACACTTTTTATCACGAGAGAAAAACTTATTTTTTACATCGGTAAAAAATTTTCATATTCTTTAAATTATGATATTATTGAGCCTAGAAGTGTAAAAATTAATTATATCAATAGAATTACTTTTTCATTAGATAAACAGGAAATAGAATGGATAAAAGAAAACGATGAAAGGGAATATTATGGAAAAACTTGGGAGATTTATGGAAATAAAAAAATCTTGGAAATAATATTTGAAAATATTAAAAATACTTCTAATCTGAAAATAAAAAAAATTGTGGAAAATTCAAATGCTTTGAAAACTATTATAAATTTTATTGAAAAATATAAACACATAGAAGATTGGTCAGACAAAAAATTAAATAAATTATTGTCACAAATAAGATCCAAATACAATATTGATATCTCTTTGAAAAACTTATTATTTCTTTTAGAGAAGGGAAAAAAACATATAGAGCTAGAAAAAAAGGATGAGGAATATGGTAAATTCAGAACTAAAAATTTACCAAATGAACCGAAATCAATAAATGAGTATATTGATAAATTATTGAGGTTATATAGAGCGGACTTTCGAAAAGATTATTCTACCAATCAATACGATGAAGAATATTGGTATACAAAAGCAATAGAGGAAGAACGAAGAAGGAATTTTATTAAAGCACTTGAGTATCTAAATTACGCACTCAGAACAAATGAATATTTCTCAAAAGCAGTTCATAAAAAAGATGAGATTAAATCTCTTTTACTCCATCAAGAAAAAACAGGATCTGATGAAAATCAACCGGATTTAAAACGAAAAAATAGTAATAATAACAAAATAGCGACAAAAACAAATCAGGATAATAGTCATGAATACAGTGGTAAGGATTTTACTAAGATTGAAAACGATTTAATAACAAATAAGTCAGACAACAAAATAGTACGTATGGGAAATGAACCAAAAAAAGAGAATATTCCAATTCTTATTAAGCATACAAAAAGTGAAAATAGTAATGATCGGCGATTAGCTGCATCAGCTTTAGGAAAATTATGTTCTTTAAAACCAGATATATACACTGCAGTCCCCACATTGATTTCTCTTTTAAATGATAAGAAACCTCAAGTGAGACAATATGCAATCAAAGCCTTAGGGAAAATTGGTGATAAAAGAGCAAAACCACATCTTAAAAAAATACTAGAAAAGGATGAAAAAGAATACAATCGCGTTTCAGCAAAAAAAGCGCTTGAAATAAACAATAATTTTTCAGATAAAAATCTGAAAAACAAAAAAGAATTACAAACTGAAACATATACAAATTCAAAAGAAAACAATAACAGAAAAGCAAAATCAGAAGATCGCATTACTATGGAAGAAAAAACAATAAACAATTCTCTTTGTGAAACCTGCAAGCAAAAAACAGTATGTAAAATTGGTAAAAAACAAAAAATTGTCGATTGCACAGATTACATTTTTGATGAAAAACAAAAAAAACATCTTACAAAATCACAATACGATGAAGAATACAGTTATCATAAAGCAATTGAAGATGAAAAAGAAAAGAGATATCAAGATGCAATAATCTTTTTAGATAATAAAATTGAATCAAAGAATGAAATAAGTGAGAAACAAAACAATGATGATAATTGGACTGAAGAGGTAAAACGGATTATCTTCCATGAAATATTATCTGATAAGTTTAATCTGAGAGATGTTTATGCTTATGAATCTAAACTGAAAAAAAAATACCCTAAAAATGATAATATTAAAGAAAAAATTCGTCAGGAACTTCAAATATTAAGAAATAAAGGATTCATTGTTTTTTTAGGAGACGAAAATTATTCTGTTACGAGCCATTATTTAAAAAATCGGCAATTATTAGAACAAGGATTAGAAAAACAAACAAAAATTGACGATAAATTGAATCTATCATCAAAAGAATATGGTGATAATTTTGAGAAAAAGCAAAATCAAATTAAATCCTTAAAAGGTAGAGTGTTTACTATTGGCAAAATATCTCAATTAAACGGATTATTGAAATTTTGCTCATCACATGGTTCAATCTCTAGATCAGATTTTATAAAATTTAAAAAAGTGATTTTTAAGAATCCGCAAATAAAACATCCTTTGCACAGGGGTAACAATTTTTGTGCGTTTGCAGAAGGATTAGGCATTTTATACAAGATATCTGGGAAATATTTTTTAACTGAAAACGGTAAAGAATTTGCAGGTTACTTAAATAATTCTGATTTATGGAAAATAAATTCAGAACAAGCTGAAATTTTAAGATCTCTGATTTCGTCCAAAGAGCTCAACGAAACTAGCATTGTGTATCCGCTTAACAAAATGATACTTTTAATAAATAATGGTTTGAGTGATAAAGAATTATATTTAAAATTTAGAGATGAAATCGGGCGATCTAATGAATGGCAGAGCGAAATAACAATTAGAGATTACTCAAAATTTGTGATTAATTATCTTAAAGAACTATTGATATTAGATAAAAATGGAAATTTCACTCAAATTGGCAATGAATACATAAAAATTTTACAGATTAATCATCAATTGAAAGTACATACTATTAAAAATGAAGGAAACAAAAGATATAAGTTAAAGACTAAAGAATTAGAAATATGTGATAGCGATAATTGGTCAGATGTCATTGAAAAAATAATTAAAAAGATAAATAAAAAAGAATTCACGAAAAATGATATTTTAAAGTATATAACAGAACTTATGCATATATATCCTAATAATTACTATATCGATGCTACAGTATCGAGTATTTTGAAAAAATTATGTGACAAAAATATTATTGAAAGAATTGATGATCAAACTTTTAGAATTATTAATTACTATGAAAAAGTCACAGATGTTAATAAAAGTGATTCTTTATCACTTGATATTGGTGAAATATACGATAATGATCAAATTCAACGAATTTTTAAATGTAGTTCTCAAGGTGGTATGAGAAGATCTCATAGAACAAATACTTTAGTATTAATATCGAATCAGACAGATACTTTGTACAATGATGTTCTAAAGTGCAATTTTTTTCATTATACAGGTATGGGTAAATCAGGGGATCAGAGTCTAAACTTTGCCCAGAATAAAACTCTTAATGAGTCAAAGGAAAATAGAGTTAATGTGCATCTTTTCGTTGTTTTTGATAAAGGAAAATATACTTATCTAGGGAGAGTTGAATTAGATGATACACCTTATCAAGAAGATCAAACAGATGAAAATAATAATACTCGGAAGGTTTGGATTTTTCCTTTAAAATTACAAGATGAATTTGCTTTAAACTTACTAAAAAAAGAAACTAACACAAATGAAAAAGTTATAGAAAAAGATCATAAAGATGAATTCGAAAAATATGTAAATCGATGTATGAATTGTGCTCATGTATCAGAAGTTGATGGAAGATTACTATGTAGCATCCATAGAATCGATATTAAAAGAGTGTTTATCAAGAATTGTACTCAATTTAAAACACTTGAGAAATTAACACAAATAGATGCTGATGAAGAGGAAGATGGGAAAAAATCAATACAATTATTGGAAAGTGATTATGTACAGAGGAAAGGAAGGAACTATATCATAATTAACAGTACACGTACCATTAATTGTAAAGAAATTGAAGTGAAGCATCCAAATAAGTATGTTCAAAATATGATAAACAAAGCTTCTCGAGGGATATTAAAAACAGATTTTTCTGATAGACCTAAATGGAAAAAAGATGTAAAAGAGATTTTTAATAAAATTAATAAAAAAGGATATAATGGTAAAAATCAAAATTAATGCATTCATATTTTAATAAATAATATATCCTTAATCAATCGATCGAATTTTGATTTGGAAAAAATGTGTCTATCAATATCAAAAAGGAAAATATTATAGTTATGAGCTGTGTCTATGCAAAATTTATATAATTTTTCCAACTCATTATAATTTAAATTCTTAAAATCGAAAATCTTTTTAAAAAGAAAAATTAAATCCTTCTCAGAAAACCTATTTTCCCTGTATAAATCAAGGAAATATTTTTGATTTCCTTTTGCTTTATACAATCCCTTTGTAATTTTTGGTAGCGCATCTGTGTGTCTGATTAAATGACTTACAGGTCTTTCATTTCCCTTTCCTTTAGCACGATATAAATCATTAAATTTTAACTTCGTTATCATTCCTAAAGATTTCAAGAGATGATACGAATTATTAATAATTTCTTGTAACTTATCTAATCTTTTATCTGTTGTTTTCAAATCGATAACAGAATGATCTGAAAAAGCTCTTGTTGCAATAAACGATAAAAGTATAACTTTTTGTTTATCGGATAATGGTTTTTCTATTTTCTTATATAAGTTAAAAAATTTTTCATCAAAATAATCAATAATGACCATATCATGAAGTAATTCTTTTTCTTTTTCAACTTCCCATAAACCCATTGCGGTTAGGGTATATTCCCCAATTGATTCTGTTTCTCTAATTAATTTTTCTTTTTCAAGCAAAGGAATTACTGCCTTGTTGATTTTATATGATGGAATTGAAGAATTACTTAATAAACGATATCTATCATTAGATTTAAAATTTAAAAACGTTAGGAGAACTGAATTCCTTTCCAGTTTTTTCTTCTTTTTTTTTATATTTTCATCTAATCTGTTATAGAACTCTGATAAACAATCCAACATAAGTTTATCCATAGGTATCACTTAGATATTTTTGAAATTACATTTACCTCATCAGCTCGTTGTACTACAATTCCAACTAAAAGATCATTGTTATTATATAATTCATTGAATCTTTTATAAATAGGGTTTAATGAATCTGAGTCCATCATTGCAACTTCATCAAAAAGAGCTATGATTTTTCTGTTGTCGAGGGTATTTAATTTTCCCATTAAATAAGCACTCTGGCTTTGACCAGTTCCCATATCAGCGAAACGTATTTTTTTTCCATTATCTGTTCTAATTAATTCATCAATGAGATCGATATACTCTACCTTGTATTCCTGATCAACATGACGAACATAAGCAATCTTTTTTGCTAGAAATGTAAAAATTGCATTGTAATATTCCTCTTTTCCTTCGTCATCTGAATGCTTTGCATTTTTATTTATGATATCTCTAATATTATCATCAAAAGATACTTTCAGTTTTTGCTCTAATGATTCAACAGATCGCATTAGTGTATCTTCGATATAATCCAGATGATTTTGATAGGGGTGTTCTTTTTTCTTTTCTAACTCAGAAATCTGTAATTGAAGTCGACTGTTACTTGTATCAATTGATTTAATATCGGCCCTGGCCTCGATAACATTGTCTTTTAGAGAGGAAAGTTCTTTTCTCAATTGTCTCTCTGAATAATTTATGTATTTTTTCCAAATTTTCTTTTTATCATCAATATCATCCCATTTTGGTTTGCCTTTTTTTACCCATTCACGTTCATAATAATCATATTTTTCTTGAAAACTTTTGAGTTTATCCGTAAGTTCTTGAATCAAATTATCAATAATTTCATTTTCTGTTTCATAGTCAATTAATTCTTCAGGTGATTCTTTTTTTATTTTCCTTAATTTTGATAGATACTCCTCTTCTATTCTATCATAATGTTCATCAAGGAGTCGAAGGAGTTCTGAGGCTTTTTCTATATTTTCTCCAGTAACTATAACTGGTTCAAAATCATTTTTCATTTTCAAGATTTCTTCCCGAAAATCACGTATTTTTTTCCCTCCAGGTAACTCTACATCAATATCAAGAAATGATTCAAGTAGTTGGAGTAAAAATTTATAAAATTCTCCTTCTTTCAAATTTTTCTGGGAATAATATTGTTTTTCCAGATCTTTTAATATCTCCTTAAAATTAATGATTTCTGGTTTTAAATTTTCATCAAATTCATATGTTTCCAAAGTATCATTTAAATCTATTTTTTCCCAATTATTTAAATGATGAATTTCTTCTTCTACAACCAAGTCTCTTATAAAATTAGTAAATTGTTCAAATGTCCGTTTCATTTCTTTGAGTGCAGTATTACACCCTAATCTCAAAGTAGTAATTCTTTTATCTTGTCTTTTTTTACTTCTATCCTCTCTTCTTTTATCTCTTTCAATTTTCTTTATTTTTTTAGTTGTTGATTTAACTTCATTTTCATATTTTTCATATAACTTCAGATAAACAAATTTTTCTAAAATGTTCAATTGAGTCTCTAAGATCCTTAAGGTTTTGCTCTGAGTTTGTTTGTTTTCCTCATTTTCTTTATAATATCCTTTTAATTCCCCTAAGCGATTGGGATCTCTAGAATGCTTTATTTCCTCAATTATTTCTCTGATACGAGATTTTAATTCCCCAACTCTACTCCCATAACGAAGTTGTGCTTCTTTTATATCAAATGTAAGTTGTTTTAATCGTTTTGTTGGATCGATTGGGATGTCATAGATGACATTGTAGTTTCTTTCAAATCGTTCAGGGCTGATTAATTTCTCTTTTCCATCTTTTTCAACTTGATATGTTTTAATCGGTTCGTTTGGACTGTTTTTTTCTGATCGTATTTGGACTGTTTTATCTTTATTAGTAATTGATATTTTGAATGTCAAATCTTGATAACTGCTATCTAATAGACTTTTCATTTTACTTTTCAAAGCACCAGGGATTTGATTGTTCTTTAAACCATGTAAACCAAGAGCGAGAATATGTAGGAAGGTGCTTTTACCACATGAATTTGGCCCCTCAATATAGGAAACATTATCAAGCTTGGTGGGAATGCGATCTGGTTTAAACACTCTTTTTTCATTACCCTCATCACGGATAATTTTGTAGTCAGATTCAATCATTAAATATCATCACCCTGATTTTTCCTTTACGAGTTTTTCAACGATTTTATCTACATTGTAACCTGAGATAATCATATCCATTATTTTTTGTTCAGTTTCATCATCGATTAATGTGTTAAACAATTCCCTTAATGGATCTTCTTCATTCATGACTAGTCCACCTTCTCAAAAACACCTGCAAATGATAAGGGAAATTTCATTATTTTTAGTTGAGACATATCATAAATAGATGAGATCGCGTATCCTTTTTTGAGGTTTTCAAGTTCCTCATTTTTCACTGATATTCCAAAGTTCTTTAAAGAAACGGCATCTGATTTAAAGAATATTTTAGTGTTGATTACGCTTGATAAACCTCTAGGGATATCTGTTGGATTTTGTGATGAGAAAATCACTCCAATTTGTTGACTTCTACCAGTTCTACAGATGACATCAAGATCCCCTAATGCTTCTTTTGATGCCTCTGTGTTATAAAACATATGAACTTCATCGATAATGATCAGAATTGGAACGTTTGATCGTTGTTCGCTTTTTGCACATACGATTCTGTGGAGTAGATCTCTTAAGAGAATTGATCCGAATTGTATTCCTTTTTCTCCAGTGACATCGATTACAGACATTTTTCCAGGGACTAAAATATCGTTTTCATTTATTGATTCAGCATTGATGTTATCAAAAAAATCTCTTGCTGAATCTAAACTTCTTAAGATATTGTCATAAGTTCCTTTATGGAGGGTTATTTCACCTTCATCACCTCTTGTGTTCAAAGTCAGAAATCTTCTTCCATCTGCCTCACCATTTGTAAAATATTGCACGAATCCCTGGAATGAAAAATCAGTATCAACATTTTTTTGTGTTTGTTGCTCCTTCCAATATCTAAAAATATTTGGAAGGTGATGTGATCCAATATCAGAGATATTTTGTAATAATCCGGTGAGAGATTCTGGTTCAATTTCTCCAACATTCAATGTTATTTTTTTACATAATTCTTGGTTTATTCCCTTTGTTTGACTTAACTCTGTGTTTGCGGGATAATAGATTATAAAATCCTGTATTCCGTGTGGTTCTTTTCCTAGATCCCCCCATTCCTGTAAAATATTTTTATTTGTTGTTATTGAAGGTAAATTCATTTTTAGAAAATCAATATCCTTAACATTTATTGCTAAGACAGCTCCTTCAAGGTCTTCAACGAAATATTGGGCCAAATATTTCGTTCCAACGGTCTTTCCAGTACCAGTTTTTCCACAGACAAGCATTTGATGAAAAAACATTTCAACAGGAAGTTTGGTGGTAATTAATTTTTTATTTTCATCTTTTAATAATTGACTCTGACTATAATGTAAAGTTGCAGGAAATACTACTGGTCCATTATAATCTCCTGCCATGGCGAGATCTATTTCTTCTTGGGTTGAACGACGAGCTATTGATAATGGCCGAATATAATCGATCAAACCATCTGTTCTTGTTGTGATGTCCTTCACACGATACGCCGATATGATGTTTTGACATTTTTGATCTTGTTTAAGAGGTGATAAATTCATATCAATAATCATTGATGATGGAGCGTAAGATTCGAATTGTTTACTATCATCTACTCTTAAAATGAATTTTGTATTTTTTTCCTCAATTGTGAGGTAGGAACCCTTTGGGAGCATTCCCGTTATTTCATTTTTTGATACTAATTTAATTTTTCCTTTTTCTTCTCCTATAACTGTCCAGGTCATATTATCACCATGCAAATCTTTCTTGATTTATTGTTGGGATCAATCCGGATCTTTTCATCAATTTATTTATATTGATTAATTTTAATGCCTCTCTTGCATATGCTTCTGCTATGGCTATCGGTCTTACCTGAGGATTTTTCTTACTGCCTTGCTCTAAAATTAAGTAATAAATTAAATCCATAATGACAGGAATCTGATTCTCATATTTTTTATATGTGTCAACATGCATCTCTATTCGCTGTGGACTTAGATTAAATGGTTTTAGATAACAAAATATTTTCGCATTCTTCTTGTTATGTCGATCAGCATATTTGAAGAAATTTGTCCTTTCACCTTGATTAAGAAATGAATATGACCAATGCATGTCTGAATTGAATTTATTTTTAAAATCATCAATATGATTTGTTACAATATTGCTTGTACTATTTTTAACAAAAAATATAGGTATTATGTTTTTATCAAGGAATTTATCTATTGCATGGATCATATACGTGTAGACATCTCCACCAATTAAAGGGCCGTCAATTAACAATATCGTGTTTTGAGGAGAAAATTTTTCTAAAAAATCCAGCTTATCAACAATATAATCTTTCTGAGATTCTACCTGAGGAGTATTTGAATATCTAATTTGACACTGATCATTAGTAATTGCTTTTGCCCTCGTGTAAAAATATAGTGTTAAGAAATTTAATGGTACATAGTCTCTTTCACCTAATAAAATCATTGAATGCGAGGTGAGATATGCTTCACCTTGTAAAGTTGCATATTTATTGATAGATTCATCATAAGCAGCAATTGGATATTTTTCTTTTATAAGATTGAACCCGTTTTTTGGATTTAAATTATATTGTTTAATGTTTTCAATATTAGTAGTGAGTTCACCATTAGATGGAAATGAATAACCATCATAATCTAGATTTTGATTTGTCGGAAAAGGTAATTTTATTTTAAGTGCGTTAATATCTGAAATTGTTTGTTTAAAATTGGGATGAAATACAAATGTATTAAGCATATCTTTCTTTTCTTTTTTAATTTCAGTGCTATCTTCACTGTTGGATTTGATACATCCCTCATTATTATCAGACATAAATATTACCATATTCAATTTTTTCAATTAGAGCAAATTTCAATAAATTGAAAGTGAAACCCTCCATTGTTTACAAAGATACAATAATATGATAATTATTATATCTTATCTTTGCAATTCATATATTGGATATCTTACGAAAATTAGAAGTATTATTTAAAGATTTGTAAATTTAAAAATATTGATAGAATAAAATTTACAAAAAATACTTAAAAAAATTAAAAAGGATATTTATTAAAGTCTTTAAACATCAAGATGTTTTGAAATATCCATGTCTTTCACTCTAAATCAAATAAAAACTATTTTCAAAAATCTCCATGTTGATAAGAACAAAAACCATTATACCTGTGGTCTTGCACCTCACAAACCAATTCTTTTACTCTCCATTCTTCTCTTAAAAGAAAACGATCGAGTCGATCTGGAAAACATCAAAATTGATCTGTACCTTCGGGAAACATGGAGTGAACTCTGGAGTTGCCTAGATTATCCACATCCGGGACCAATCTATTTACCTTTTTATCACATGAAAAGCGAAGGATTCTGGCATATTGAATACAATGAACAAGTAAGTAGAGGTCAACCAAAATCAGTCAAACAGATAAACAAAAGGATCAAACGAGTCTACCTAGATTCCTCAATCATCACATTCTTCAAGGAAGAAAAAACAAGAGAGGAACTCATCAACACATTACTCAATGCTGGCTATTTTTCAGATCAAGAAATACAAAATCTTACTCAAAAAATCAAAGAAATCGATGACAGTTTCATATATCAAGAAAAACTGCAAAAACTCGTTGATACCGAATTCCGGGAAAGACCACTCATTGAATATCCCGGGTTAACACCTTCCAGAAATCCAGCGTTTCGTAGAATTGTTCTTGATGCATACAATGAAACCTGTACCATATGCCATATGAAACTTGAAAATTCACTAGGTATATCAGTAATTGATGCAGCTCACATCCTCCCATTTTCCCAATTTTATAACGATGATGTACGAAATGGCTTATCACTCTGTAAGCTCCATCACTGGTTATTCGACCACGGTCTAATCACCGTTAATACGGATTATACCATCAGGGTTTCAAATAAAATTGATTATGAATTTCCAAAAAAACTGATCAGTTCATTTCATAATCAAAAAATACAACTCCCTGAAAATAAACATAACCAACCGTCCCCCGTAGCATTAAAATGGCATCAGAAAAATGTGTTTGAATGAAGATTAGGCTTGGTTTTGAATGTGTGTTTTTCATGGTGAGTTGAAATGGGGATTTTGTTTATAATGATCAGGCATAACTCATATCGTCATAAACAAAACAATCCCAACAACACCTCAACAACACAAACAGCATATCAACATAATAACATTAAAACACCGCATCACCTCAAAACTCTACCTACCTTTCACTAACGACTTAATTCTCTTTTCAGCTTTAACAAACGAAATAATTCATTATTTACCTCAACACTTTTCCATAATTCAACATATATCCCATCTTCAAAAACGTATCAACCATCATTCACCTCCAAAACTTATCAACCAGCAGCCAACATTCACCTGCAAAACATGTCAGCCACCTGCCACCGTTTGCCTGCAAAATTCGTCAGTTCAACGCTTGCAAAACCAATTCTTTCCAACAGAAGAAAACCACATCCCATACCAGACGCAAAAAAACCCTATCCACATCAATTGCTACCAACCTAACCCACTTCCAAAGCAAACCATGCAAACGTTGTCAGTTACCAAGCCATATTTTGCAAAACCTGTCAGGTGAATTACGTGCAAAAGGTGTCTGTTAATCCTTCCTCTATTTTATCAAATGCCGGCAGAGTTTGATCATCTCTTTTGTGGAAAATACAAGGATTTCATCTTGATCTTTGAACAAGGTATCATTTGTCCAAATAGAAGAATCAGACCACAGGGCAAGTGCATAAAAATCAA
>CAZYLG010000041.1:0-15915 GCA_964648565.1 uncultured Thermoplasmatales archaeon | reverse complement strand
TGATACTTGTACACATCCGCATCTTTGATGACCTGGCTGTGCTGATCAACAAAAGCACCATATTCATTCACAGGCATCAACTGCAGATGCCTGTCAAAAGAATACTTCCACGGCCACAGAATAGCCAGAGAGCCAAGTATGAAGCCTGTAAGCAAAGAAACCGTCTGATCCTTGTATCTTTTAAATATCCATGAAAGCAAATGGGAAAAGGCAATAAGGCCAGCCACTGCACCGAGGGCTACAGGGAACAAGACACCTACATCCATCTCCTTGACGGCTGTAATCATAACGAGTTGGTAATTACCCATCAGGATGAGGACGAAGGAGCCTGACAGGCCAGGAAGTATCATACTGCAAACGGCGATGACACCACATATCATCAGATACCAGAAAGAGCTGTTTTCACGTGCCGGACTTAACAAAGAGATGCTGATCGCAATAGCGGCACCTGCAACACCTGTCATAATGACACTCCACGACCAGCGCTCTACGGTCTTGCCTACAAAGAACACTGATGCCAGGATAAGGCCAAAAAAGAAAGCCCATATAAGAACAGGATAATGCGTAAAAAGAAAGTCCAGTAATACAGCAAGAGAGAAGATGCTGACACCAATACCCGAAAAAACAGCTATGAGAAAATACAGATGCGTATACTGTATAAATTCTTTGACTTTACCGGAAAGAAGTAATCTCATTGCCTTCAGGTCAAAAGATTTCAACGGAAACTAATGAAAATAACCACGCTATACATAGACATTTCCGCTTTTCTTTGCATCTCCACTCTTTTTGCTTGATCAATCTCTTTTGCTGCTGCTTCAAAAACCGATGCAGTATTCCCACCGATTTCAAGTGCTTTATTAATAGTGATGGTCATCCGTTTGACTGCATCAGTATTAATTCGTTTAGCAAAGTTATTTAATGCATCATGAACACTAATGCCCCATGACAATTGAGCGGTCATTCTTCTTATTTCAGGAGTTAATTTACCATGATCTGCATTTGCAGCAGACGTAATAGCATCAAATACGGTCATTCCTGATGCAGTGGAACCACTGATCTCTCGTAAAAAATCAGGGAGCTGATTTTGAATATCTGTTTTCTTTTTTGTTTTCATATAACTATAAAATCCAATAGGGCCAATCGCGGAAAGTACTGCAAAAACTAGCAGGTCAAAACCTGCAAGGCCAAGAAAAGACAAATCAATATTTCCAATAAATGCAAAAAACCCTAGAAGAAATAATATGATGGTGACTGCTGAAGAAATTGCAATGATTATTTGCATTGGAAGATCTGAACCATACACTTTTTTCAAATTATATGCTTGAGATTCCCAGAATTGTTTCATATTGATTCACCCATACCCGATTTCATCATTACATAAAATCCAGCATAAGCCATTGGAAGAATTAAAAATGCTAAGATAAACATAAATTCAAATGAGATTCCACCACTTGTCATTCCCATGATGGAAAGGATGATAACTAAAAATAATGGAAAAGCAATGACTGTTACAACAAATGCTTCAGCCATAACTGCAAGAGATTCTAAGTTTCGTTTCCGTTCTACTAAATCCTCTTCCATATATTTTTCAACACAACGATTAAAATATGGTCCTAGTTCACTTCCTGATTGAATCACTCCAAGGATTCCTTGTAAAAATTCCTTGAACTTATCTGATGGAGAAATATGGATTGCATGTTGTAATGCAGTAATAGTATCAACGCCCATCATTGAAATTTCCATGTTAATCTTTTTTGCTTCCTTTTGAATATCACCATAAAGTTTTACTGTTGACAATGTCTCAAAGATTTCAGATGGAGAAATGCCTGCTACTGACATAGTATTTATAAAATTAGTAGCATAGGGAAGATATCGATCAATATTTTTGCCTCGTATTTTTGCTTTGGATGTTGGCAAGAACAGATAATAAAGTCCAATACCAACAGGCACGATTGAAGAGATAATCAAGAGCAATAAGGCGGTGATTGGATGAGGGATGATCAGATAAAAAAGAAGCGTTGAAATAAATGAAGCAATAAATCCTAATAACAAATTCATTAATACCATGGAATAATATTCTTTGTACACCATGCTGATATCTGCTTTTTCAAGCAATCTGTTCTTACTGGTTTCACTTATATTCATTCGAGAAAACAAATCAGAAAACAACCGTCTGCAAAATCGACTATAAGTGGTTGATTTCATTCTTCTAATTCCTCTTCAGCTTTACCTACAATTTTATCTGGATGACGTTCATATTCAGCAACAATTTGGCCAACATCACGGTAATCACGTAAGTTCTTTTTAATCATCCATCGTAACACTGTCTTTCTTTTTTCTAACTCTTCATCAAATTGTTCTTCACTCCAATTATTCTGCAAGCGAATGGTGTTCATGATTTTGCTTCCACCCGTTCGTTCAAAACGATCATCTGTTTTGGAAACCCAAGAGAATGGTTCCATGAAAATAAGCTGGTTAGTATCTGGGTCAAGTTTAATGACCTCTGTAACACTGGTCATTCGACGTACTGTTTTTTTACCAATATCAATAGCATTTTGAAATACGATGATGTCTAATGAAGTAAGTAATGCTCTAGGAAGAGAAATTGGTGGATTTTCTAATCGTTGAATCAAGGTATGAATGGTGCTTGCATGAACTGTAGAATATGAAGTATGACCTGTTGCCATCGCCTGAAATAAACTATATGCTTCTTTTCCTCGAACTTCTCCAACCATGACAACTTTTGGACGTTGCCTGAGTGCAGCTCGAATTAAATCAAACATATCAATGTCTTTACCTGTTTTGGTGTCTTCAGATGAGGAAAAACCTTGTCTGGTAGTTCCTGCAATCCAATTTTGATGTGGGAGACTTATTTCACGGGTATCTTCAATAGTAATAATTTTATGAGCTGGTGGAATAAAAAGAGAAAGTGCATTTAATGCCGTTGTTTTACCCGAAGCTGTTCCTCCGCAGAACAATACTGAAGCACCATTTTCAATGGCTAACCAAAAATAGGCAGCCATGTCTAATGAAAATGATTGAAAATTAATAAGATCAACTGGTGTTAACGGATTTTCTCTGAATCGGCGAATAGTAAATGTGCTTCCTCGAGTTACTGTTTTTGCAAGAGTTGATTGCAATCGCGATCCATCAGGTAACTTTCCGTCTACAATTGGTGAAAAAATAGAGATTTGTTTCCCACAGATTTGAGCAAGACGAATCACAAATGAATCTAGTTCACTAGCACTATCAAAATAAATATTTGAGGTAATTTCATCATATTTTTTATGATAAATAAAAATTGGTGTGTCAGGTCCATCGCAACTGATATCCTCTATTCCTTCATCTTTCATGACAATGTCAATGTGGCCGTAACCAAGAAATTCCCGGAATAAATGATAATAAATCTTATCTTTTGATTCTTTAGCGATTCGTTCTAACCGTTCCTTTTCTTCTTGTTTCAATTCTTTATCAAATGTTTTCTTTATTGTTTCTTTTAGTGTACCAATAGATAAAGGAAAATGGTGATCTGCACTGTTTTTTTCTTTGTTTTTTTTGGATTTATTGAATTGAAAAAGTTCCTTGAATGTTTTTGGTTTCTTTTCCTCTGTTTTATTTTTCTTTTTTTTAGTAGGATAAAATTTGATATCATTATCTATTATGATTTGTTCAAGTGTTTTTTCTAAATATTTTTTCCGTTCTGCTGTTTCCGTTCCTGTTACATCAATGTCAGCTAGCATTTTGAATAAATGCGTAATTTCTTTTTTTAATTCAGTTTCAAAAGATGTTAATTCCGGTTCGATGACCTGGTAGAAGCATTCCCCAGTTTCATTATGTTTTATAATCCGTCTTATACCCAGACCTTTCCATCCAAATCCTTTTTTTTCTTCAAGAACTTTTGTATTTTTTGCAAAATCTTTATCTTTTTTAGAAAGTGATGGCTTTTGTTTTTTTCTTTTTGCTTTTGCAAGAAGTCCAGAACCTGTAGGGATATCTTGAGACGTATTTTGCTGTTCTTTTCTGATGAGTGGTTCTTTTTCAAACTCAGTTTTTGTAGGAGTTTTTTGTTTTTGTTGTTGAGCTTGCTCTAAAAGTCCCATTCATTCATCACTTTACAATGTCGTACTTTTTCATTACTTTTTCATATAATGAGAAATCTTCTGATTGTGAAAATTCTTCAATGACCTCTTCTGGTAATTTACCGAGAAGATCATCTGTTATTTTTAACATTTTTATAATCTCTTCATCAACTGTTGCTTCTTCATTAACTGTTGATTTAGATTTGGAAGATAAAAGACTTTTTTTCGTTTGGGGGGTTTCTTCATTGATCTTCTCGTTAAAATCCTGTTTTTTTGTAAATTTTTTTGGTTTGTTTTCTCCTTTCTTTTTGAAAAAATGAAATGAAGATTCTGCTGATTCAAACAAAGATTTCTTTTTTCGTTTAGGTTTTTCATAAGATTCTTTTTGTTTTATTGTGGTGTTTTGTTCCTCCGCCTCTTTTATCTTATTGAGTCCATGAATTCTTCCTGTGGGTGGAGATGCTTTAGTTGATTCTTCGTTAAATGGTTTTTCAGATAACACGTTTTGTTTTTGTTTTATCTGATCTTTTGCTTGTTCAACATTAGTTTTGGTTTGTTTTTTCTTCCTTCCAAATTTAATATTGATCTTTGGAATATTTAGAGAAAAATTAATCTTGCCATTGTTTTGTTTGTTTTTTGATCGATTTGTTTTGTTTGTTTTTTGATCGGTTTTTACTTGTTTTTCAAATTGATTATTTGAGGATGCTTCTTTTTCATCATTTTGCTTTTGTTTCGTTGGTTTATCTATTTCAAAGATTTCTTCTTTTGGATGTTGATCAAAACGTTGATTCTTATTTTCAAAAGATTCTTCATTATCTGATGCTTCGGGTTCTTGGAATGGTGGATTCTTGTTATCTTCCTCTAAGAAATCAACTTCAGTATTTGATGCATCATGTTGATTCTCTGATATTGATTTCTCTCCCAAGACTTTATCTATCAACTGTTCAGTTTCTTTAAAATCATGATTTTCATTCTGATTTGTTTTCTGGTTTTCAAGATTATGCGATCCAAAAAAAGAATCAATCATATTAGCAGACGAATCTTTATGATCTTTATTTTTTCTCTTCTGCTCATTTTCTTCACTCATCTTAACTCATCCATCCTCTAAACCTTTCTTTTATTAAGAAAAACATCCTATCTTTTGGCATCCCATGTTCTTCCATCCAAAAAAAGTAAGGACGTTTTCTTTTAATAAATATTTCTATAAATCTTTATTAGCTATGACAATTAGATATAACAAAATTGTAAAATTGCTATAATTTTCTAAATTGTACTATTATCTCATTTGTTTTTCGAAATCTTTTAGAAAAACCATTAGGTTAATAAAACTAAATAAAGATGCCTTTGTCTAATTATGATATCTGTTGTTACCTTATTGGATACAATTCGATTTGCTGCAGGAGTTGGTATTTTAGCTTATGCATCGTATACTGATATTAAAACTCGGCGTGCACCAAATGTGTTATGGCTCATTCTTGGTGGCCTTGGACTTGTCCTTTTAGGTGCTGAATTTTTCTTAACAACTCGTCTCATCGATTATGCAATTTATCTTATTTTCATCCCGGTTATTATCGGCATAGTGTATGTTTTTTTTCAATTACGACTTATTTTCGGTGGAGCAGATGCTAAAGCAATCATGGCTATAGCAATTCTTGTACCGTTTCAACCTTTTTTTTATGGGTTTCCTCTCTTTTTTTCACCGATGCCATTTTCTTGGGTTATTTTTTCTAATTCTATTGTTATTTTTCTATTTGTTCCGCTTAGCTTGTTCGTTTACAACTTAATTAAAAAGGATATTTGTTTTCCTCATTGTTTTCTGGGTTATCGAATGTCTTTGAAAAAAGCTGAAGAAAATTTTGTTTGGCCACTCGAACGGATTGTTGATGGGCATAAACGATTTTCGTATGTTCCTCATTCTTTTGAGTCTGATGATGTGTATCAAGGTTTTAAGGATGCAGGGTTCAAACACATTTGGGTGACTCCAAAAATTCCATTTATGATACCATTATTAGTTGGTTTTATCTGTTCATTTATCATTGGAGATATCTTGTTTTTGATTATGCAATCTATTCTTTAGGATTTTTTTACCTGTTTTAAATAGTGGAATGGTTGAAAAAACACAAATAGTACTTGTTGAATTAGCAAGCGCTGCAGTATGACAAAGAAAGATTATTACGATGTTCTCGGTGTGAACAAAGATGCAGATAAACGCGAGATTAAAAAAGCATATCGGAAACTCGCGTTGAAATATCATCCTGATAAGAATCCAAGTAAGGAAGCTGAAGAGAAATTCAAAGAGATTTCAGAAGCATACGCAGTGTTATCTGATAGTGAAAAAAGGCAAATGTATGATCAATATGGTCATGCAGGGATTGATCAGCAGTATAGTTCAGAAGACATTTTCAGAAATGCTGATTTTGGGGATATCTTTCGTGGCATGGGTGGTTTTCAAGATATTTTCGATCAATTTTTTGGTGGAGGATCAGGTTTTTCTCGTGGAAGACGGGTTCGGCGTGGTGCTGACCTTCGATATGATACTGAGATAACTTTAAAAGAAGCGTATGATGGTTTGGATAAAGAGATTCGTATCCCTCGAACTGAATCATGTGATGTTTGTGGGGGAAGTGGTGCAAAACCAGGTACTAAACCAAAAACGTGTAAACAATGTGAGGGACGAGGGCAAGTCCGACAATCAAGAAGAACTGCTTTTGGCATGTTTACTCAAGTTGGTGTATGCCCTCAATGTAATGGACGTGGCGTAATTATTGAAGATAAATGTACAAAATGTCGTGGAACTGGTCAGATTCAAGTTAATCGAGATATCAGTATTCATATTCCTGCAGGTGTTGATGATGGATCACAACTTCGTTTAGCTGGAGAAGGAGAATCAGGTCCTGGTGGAACTGGTGATTTGTATGTTGTTATTCATGTACGGCCACATGAACAGTTTAAACGGAGAGGTGCAGATTTATACACGGTTCAACCTGTTTCCTTTCCTGAAGCTGCATTGGGAACTAAAAAGGATATTGAAACCATTAATGGTGAATCAGTTTCTCTTAAGATATCCGAGGGTACCCAACATGGGACCATTTTACGATTAAAAAATAAGGGTATGCCATTAGTTAATAGTTCACGGTATGGAGATTTGTATGTGGAAGTTCATGTTGAAACACCTAAGAAATTGAATAGAAAAGCAAAAAAGTTGTTCAAGGAACTTGAGAATGAATTATGAGCATAAACTCTTTAAACAACGTGTTGTATTGGTTAGGTTGTAATATGAATTGTACGGGGGTTTCCTATGCATTCTTCCAAGAATAATGATAAAGATAAGACTCATCCATTTGATGATTTTTCAGATGAGGAATTAGATCATATTTTTAATCGTATGCAACAGTTTTTCAGTAGTGAGGAATTCAAAGAAATTGTTGAAGATATCATGTATGAAGTGTTATCTGATGATGAAGAGGATGATGATTCGTTTTATAAACCGTCACTTGAGGATGATGATTTTTTTCCTTCTTCGGATAAACCTAGTTTTTTGATTGATGATAAATTCGTTGAGCATCATATTGAGGATGCAGGTCCAGAAGTATTAACCAGTAAACATTTGGTTATGGTAACGATTTCTGTTCCTCAAGCACAAAAAAATGATATTGATCTTCATGTGACAAGTGATTTTGTGGATATTACGGTTAATACTCGGACTCAACGATTTCATCGGATGGTTGATTTGCCTGTTGATGTGGATCCCTGTTCAACAAAGGCCACGTTTACTAATGGTGTTTTGGATATTGTCATGCGAAAGACTGGTCCACATAATCAAGGATGTAAAATATCATTGTCTTAAAATCAAAAAAATGATGCTTTCTTTTTCACTTGTTATTATCGAATTTTTTAAAGGTAATAATTATATACTAAAGAATATATTTTACATATTGAGGATATGATATGAACAGAAAACATGTTCCTATTTTCAATCAATTTTTGTTTTCAATTCTTATTTTTTTCTTGTTCATTTCGATGCCATTTGGTATTGCTAATCAAGGAAATACTGTTTCTTCAAATGAGATTTCGTTTAAACAATGTTTTTTAAATCCTAAACTCACTAATACAAATGACCAAATTATTTTTTCTTTTTCTGAATGTGGGTCTTATACTGAAATTAATCAGTTAAGTATGCCGGTAAAACCACTTTGTCTTCTTCTTCCCGAAGGGAAAATGGTTGATGAAATAACTATAGAAACAACACCGCCTCTTTTAATTCAGACCGATAATATTAATCAAGAAACTCTCATGAGAATTTTTGACTTAACTAATTATTTAAAAACCGAAAAAGATGTTTTTGAATTTGTTGGTTGTCACTGGATTCACGGATATCCTGTGATATTTTTGAATCTGTATCCTGTTTTTTATGAACTTGAAGATGAACAATTTTATTATTATGAAGAGATAACTGTTCATATTTCAACTCAGGATGCTGAATATATTCCGGCCATGAGAATGAAATCTACTGATTATGAATCATTACATATGATTGTTGATAATGAAGAAATGATTTTATCGTATTCAAATTCTTCATTGAATACTCAGTCTGATACTGTTGATTATTTAATTATTACCAATGAAACTTTTGCTGATTCGCCATTGCAAGATAATTTTGATTATTTTATGTTTCAGAAAGAACAACAAGGGATATCTACGAGTATTGTTACTGTTGAGGAAATTCTTAATGATCCTCAGTATGGTGTAAATGGTACATGGGGAGATAATAATCCTTCAAATCCTTTTTATAAAACAGCGATTACTCATAATTATTCCTTATTTGATGATGCTCAAGCTCGTATCAGAAATTACATTCGATATGCATATATGCAACTGGGCGTTGAATATGTTCTTTTAGCAGGAGATGCAGATGTGAATAATCCGAATCAAAATATTATTCCTGCTCGTGGTCTTTTTGCAAATGAAAGTGGTCTACCTTTAATTAATAAAAGTATGCGGATGGGTGAGGAAGAAGATGATATTCCCTCAGATGTATACTATGCTTGTTTAGATGGTAATTTTAATACTGATTTAGATGCTCATTTCGGTGAGTCTCCGGACCGTAATCAATTAACTGGTGAGGATGAAGCAGATTTACTTTCAGAAGTCTCTGTTGGTCGAGCTTGTGTTGATTCTATTGAAGAAATTGCTTATTTTGTTGAAAAAACTCTTCGCTATGAATCGTTAAACGATGATTTATATTTAGATAAAATGTTATTTATTGGGGAATATCTTGGTTTCCCTGGAATTTCAGCATATGGTGGGAATTATAAAGATGAAATAAAATCGTTAGTTCCTGATGCATTTAATCTTGTAACATTATATGATAGAGATTTGAACACAAATTGGAATAAACAAGATCTTATTGGCATCATAAATGATGCTCCGCCACACATTATCAATCACGATGGACACTCGTATTATGGATATAATATGAGAATGTCAAATCAGGATGTGGATTTATTAGAAAACAATAAACCATTTTTGTTGTATAGTCATGGTTGTATGGCTGGTGGATTTGATAATCCCACAGGTTATGATTGTATCGCAGAACGATTCACTGTGGAAACTGCTAATGGAGCTGTTGCCGCAATCATGAATGCTCGATATGGTCTTGGAAGTGAAAACAATCTTGCTTCGCCATCTTTATTTTTAGATGAATCATTTTTCAAAGCATTATTCAAAGAAAAGATTGATAGAATTGGTGATGCAAATCATTTTTCAAAGGAGGATAACATTTGGAGGATTAATGAAAATGGAGTCCGCTGGGTGTACTATGAAACAAATCTTTTCGGCAATCCAATGCTCAGAGTGCAATCCCCAACTGAAGAAACCGTGGATTTAGTTTTTGAGGTTACCTCTCCTCTTCCAAATAATGGTTGGTTATATCTTCTTAATACAAAGTTATTTCCACTTCCATTTAAATCAACTCCGTTAATTATTGGCTCTTGTGATATCTGTATAGATGCCTCCTCCCAACCAAAAAATCAAGTATATGGAGTTGAATTTTGTATTGATGATGAATCGTATTATTTTGATGATGAATCTCCATACATGTGGAAATTACAAGAACCATTACAGGGAGACCACATGTTATCAGTGACTGTTTATTCATATAATGGAGAACAGGAATCAATTTCTTTTCCTTTTACAGGGTTCATAAAAGGAAAATAATAAAAGTTTTATGCTCTATTTGGCTTTTTAGCAAAATAAGAAAAGAATAAATAATGCAAATTTAATGAAATATAACTTATGGTTAACGGAGCGATCTTTATGAAGAAAAGTTCAATACTAGTTCAAATCATAGTTCTTACAATTCTACTTGTACTATCGGGTTGTACGACAACAATTCCGGATGATAAAAATGAAGATAACCTTCCTGAGGGATCATATGTCTCTTTGTCAGGAGAGAAAGAATTTACTTCAATCCAAGAAGCAATAGATCAAGCACCAGAAAATTATACGATCTATGTTTTCTCCGGAAAATATAATGAAACGATTAGTATTAATAAAACAATTAATCTAATTGGAGAAAATCCCGATACAACGATTATTGATGGATTATCACTTGGTGATGTAATAACCATTACAACTGCTGAAAAATGTAATATAACGGGTTTTACCATTCAAAACAGCGGATCAAATGGTGCAGGAGTTGAAATTAAAAGTTCAAATAATAACATTAGCAATAATATTATTAAAAATTGTTACAATGGCATTCATTGCAATAGAGAGAATTATAATTCTTTTTTCAATAACACGTTATTATCGAACAATAACTATGCGCTTTATATTTACAATTCAAATTATAACACGGCAAAAAAGAATTTTTTTAGTGATAATTCATATGGTATGAGAATTAAAGGGTCACGAAATAACAAAGTGATTAACAATTATTTCAAAGACAACAATCATGGCATGTATTTCTGTTGTGGTGCCACTAGTAACGTTGCCTATTACAATACGTTTATAAATAATAGTAATTGGAATGGAAATGATTATGTTGCAGGAAATACCTGGTATAATCAAGATACATCCAAAGGTAATTACTGGGATGATTATATGGGCATTGATGAAAACAATGACAATATTGGAGATACAGCATATGATATCACTTCAGATGGTTCCAAACAAGATAAATATCCGTTAATGAATCCCGGGTCATAACTAACAAAAAAATAATATTATCCAAAACTATGAATCTTTGATACGAATCAAGCAAAACAGTTGTCAGGTAGTACATTTAAGTACATGAACCTGCATTAGGACATCTCGAAACAGAGGTTATGTTTAATTACGCTTACAATCCTATTAGCGGGGTGGGGTAGCCAGGAGATCCCGACGGGCCCATAACCCGTAGATCAGTGGTTCGAATCCACTCCCCGCTACTTTTTTTATCCTAATAACATAAATAACAGAATACAATTCATTTTTTTTAATCTATGAATAAAAAAACACAGCGATTTTGGGAAATAGATACACTACGAGGTATCGCTGTTATCTTAATGATTACGTATCACATATTGTTTGATTTAGATTTTTTAAATATTTTATCTCTACCCTTACATAATCTTTTTTTTCGATTATTTCTTTATCCAATTGGCACTATGTTTTTACTAGTTGTAGGTATCTCTTTAGTGCTTAGCTACAAACGATATATTCAAAAACGAAATCAAACTCCTCCATTTTCAAAATATTTGAAACGAGGAGGATTTTTGTTTTTTATTGCATTATTCATCACGGTCTTAACTTGGATCTATCCACATGAAGGGTTCATTGTTTTTGGCATTATCCATTGTATTGGAATTTCGATAATCTTATCCTATCCTTTTATTTCAAAACCAAATATTTCTTTAGTGTTTGGCTTTATTTTTGTAATCCTTGGAATATATTTTGCATTGATAACAATTTTAAATCCATACTTTTTTTGGATTGGATTGAAAACCCCTTCATTTTACACTTTAGATTACTTTCCATTACTTCCCTGGTTTGGTGTTGTTCTTATCGGTCTTTTTGTAGGACAAAAAATTTATCCGACATTACAATCAAAATATGGAAAGCAACAACATACACCTACTGTGTTCAGACCAATTTCATTTATTGGAAGATATTCACTTGTTATTTATCTTTTACATCAACCAATCTTGTTCGGTGTATTATTCATTTTATTTCGCTAGATTTAAGGATATGTAAGTTTTTTTGAAGGAAAATTAACTCCAGATCCTTTCTTAATACGTCCCACCTCTTGAACGTCATACTCTGATTCCTTATTTAAGATTTCAAGTGCATCCTCTTTCACAGATTCAGGAATAATAATTGCAAATCCCATGCCCATGTTGAATGTTTGATACATTTCCTTGTCTTCTACGTTGCCAGTTTGTTGTAAAAATGAAAAGATATGTTGTGGTTTAAACGGATTGTCAATATGGTATTGAACAGATCTTTTTAACCGATTTAAATTACGTAATCCACCACCTGTGATATGAGCCAAACCATGGACTTCAACTTTTTTTAATAATGCAAGGATTTCCTTAACATAAATTGCGGTAGGAGTGAGCAATACCTCTCCTATGGTTTGATTAGGATATAACTTATTAGGAAATTGGTCAGTATATGATAATGAGGATTTATCAATGATTTTTCTTACCAGTGAATATCCATTTGAATGAATCCCTGAACTTTTCAATCCAATGATTACATCGCCAGGTGTAATTTTTTCTCCTGTGATAATGCAATCTTTTTTAACATATGAAAGTGCTGTTCCTGCCAAATCAAAACCATTAATCACCTCAGGTAAAGAAGCTGTTTCGCCACCAACAATTGAAACATTGGCAAGTTTAGCAGCATTTTTTAATCCTTTACCGATTTCTTTAGTGAATGTTGGATTTGGTGAATCTAACGCCAGATAATCAACAAAAGCTAATGGTTCAGCTCCGACACAGATAGCATCATTCACATTCATCGCCATACAATCAATGCCGATAGTATCCCATTTTTTGAGTTTAGATGCAATTAATACTTTACTTCCAACACCATCTGTACATAATACTAAAGCATATGTTCCAAAAGAAATCATTCCTGCATAGTGACCACCCATAGGTTCACCTATGCCGTCTCTTGTTTGTTTCATTTCGCTGATAAGTGCTTTAATCGCGACTTCTTCCTTATCTATATCAACACCACTTTCAGCATATGTCATTTTTTTCAAAGAACTCACCTTTGACTCCTGAAAAGGTACATAGAACTAGTTGTGATAAAGTTTTTGAAGGATAACATAATTAATTAGTGAAAAATAATATATTTTTTATGAGAAAATTGATGATGGTTCTTATGAATAGAAAAGCATTTCTTGTTTTAAGGTGATGGTTTTTGAAAGAAACGGTTTCTGACGTTGGTGAACGCGAATTAATTAAGATGGCCTCATCCATCTACAAAGAACACAATCCTTTTGTTGATTTAACTGATGATTGCGCAATCATTCCTATTGCTGATGAATATATTCTTTCATCTTCAGATATGATTTCAGAAAAAACCCATATCCCTCATGGAATGACTCCATGGCAGATTGGATGGTTTATCACTGCGGTTAATCTTAGTGATATCGCTGCGAAAGGAGGTAAACCAGTTGGTATTTTACTCTCATTAGGTATGCCTCAAGTGTATCCCATTTCGTCTTTTTTGGAATTGATAAAGGGTGCTTCATCTTGTGCGACCCATTATAAGACGTCAATTATTGGGGGGGATACAAAGGAAAACGATCACCTGGTCATATCTGGTACGGCGTTAGGGAGAGTTAATAAGAATTTTTTTATGTCTCGAAAAGGAGTTCAATCAGATGATGTGATTGCTGTTACTGGAACTCTTGGTAAAGCTGCTGCTGGTTTTTATTCATTAAAAAATCAGGAAAAATCAGGGGAAATCAATGCGTTATGCGAACCAATTCCTCGTGTTGCTGAAGGACAAAAATTAGCTGAGACTAGATTGGTTCACAGCTGTATGGATTTATCCGATGGGCTTTCCTCATCGCTTTATCAATTAGCTGAACTGAATCATGTTGGTTTTGAAATAGAAAAGGAAAAATTGCCTATTTCAAAAGAATTACATGACATTGCCTCCCATGATTCAACAGTGGATGATTTATATTTATCGTTGCATTATGGTGGAGATTATGAACTATTAATCGCTGCTTCTAAAAAAAATATTTCTTTATTTCAAAAAAAGTTGAAAGAGAGTAATGTTTCATTAACGGTGATTGGACGAGTTAGTTCAGACGAGGAAGGTGTTTTTATCTCTGAGTCTAATGGGAAAAAGGATGTATTACCAAATCTTGGATATGAACATTTTACGAATAAATAATGGCAGTATTCACTCTTTTTTTTGGAGTGAGGTGTAAAGGAAATTATTTAAATAATAACATACAGAATAATATTTAGACGTCTATGAAACCTAAAATCATTGTTTTTTTAATTACTATTCTTCTGTTGCTTCCTCTGTTTGCAGGATGTTTGGATGAAAATACTGAAAAAAATCATGCTCCTGAAGTTTCATTGTTGTATCCTGAAAATGATCAAATTGTTTCAGATATTGTAAAAATTACAGGTAGGTCTAGTGATATTGATGGTGAAGGTCACGTTCAAAGAGTTGAGGTAAAAATCAATGGAAGTGACTGGGTTGAAGCTGAAGGAACAGATACCTGGTCATATGATTGGGTGACATATAAGAGTCAAGAGGGTGTTGTGCCGATATATGTTCGATCTTGGGATGGGGCACTTTACTCAGATATTGCCGAACGGTCAGTTACAGTTAATAATGCAATATCAACGGATTCTGAGGATCATCGGTGGGCTGTGTTTGTGATTTCAGCTAATTTTCCTGATAACAATGAAACAAAACTGGGTAATGGTGGATTAATTTTAGCTGAGGAAATGGCGGAATACTATATTGAAACGTTGAATTATCCAACGGATAATGTGTACATTTTGTTTGATGATGGATGGATTAGAGGAGATAATGGGTATGGAAATCGTATTGAAACTCTTCAACAACGACCGCATACCTATGAGATTACATATGGTGGTGCCACTGAGGAAAACGTAAAATCTATTTTGTATCATGTTGTTGAAGAAGCGAATCAATTTAGCGATAGTGAAGTGTTTTTGTGGTTTGCAGGTCATGGTTGGGGTGATGAAAATAATCAAATCACTGGTGGAAAAGTCCTTGAGAGAAGTGCTATTTTCTTATGGGATGATGTGTTCACTGATCGTGAGCTTGGGGATATTTTATACAGTCTTCGTTCTGATGAAACCTGTATTATTGTTGATGCTTGTTTTAGTGGTGGTTTTGCAGATAAAACCATTCTTAACTTTCCAACGTTGTTTCTGCTTAATTCTGGGATTCCTGGATCTGGTCGAGTGGTGATGACCGGAGCAAGTAAATTTAGACCAGGATATGCAAGTACTACTCGGGGTCCTCTTTTTACCTTGCTTTGGTTTGAGGGATTAATCTCTGGTGATGCAGATGGATTTCGACCAGGGCTTTTAGATACAGGTAAGCCTCCTCGATTTGCTATGTCTAAAGATGGTGAAGTATCTGTTGAAGAAGCATTTTACTATGCTAGATATGTGTTGAAAAATGAGGAAAATCTTGATGATTATGATGGTATGGAACCGCAAATTAATGATCAATATCCTCATCGTGGAAATTTGAGAAGTAAAGCTGAATTGGTTTTAGGAGAATAATAAAATATATTTTGTTTCATGAATACTTACTATTTCTTAGTTGATTACGGGTATTT
>CAZYLG010000040.1:0-15927 GCA_964648565.1 uncultured Thermoplasmatales archaeon | reverse complement strand
TTATGAAGAAAGATCATAGAAAATAATGATGAAAGTATTTTTGGATAATCAGTAATAATTCATTCACCTAGTTTCAGATAACAATTTTTTTAAACAAAAACCAGTTTCAAGAATTACGATAAAAAAAGGAGTTCTATATCAATCTTAGATGTTTTGAGGGGACTGGAATGATGGAAAATAGTAATGAAATAGTAGTCGTAGACATCGAAACAACTGGTTTTTTACAACAACAAGGGTTAATCGTTGAAATTGGGATGGTAAAACTTGATCTTGACTCAGGAAAAAGAACCATCTTGTATGATGAATTGGTAAAAGAAGAAGGGTTTGATGAGACACATCGATATGCATGGATCTTTCAAAATTCTGATCTATGTTTTGAAGAGGTATTACAAGCACCTCCATTAGATCATAACCGGTTACAAGCATTATTTGACCAGTATCCAGCAACGGCATATAATAAACGGTTTGATTTTGATTTTTTGAGTGATAGAGGCTTTCATATCAATGAACTTGATTGTCCAATGAAACTATCTACTCCAATTTGTAAATTACCTGGATATTATGGATATAAATGGCCAACTGTTCAAGAAGCATATGATTTCTTTTTTGAAGAAAATGAGTATGTTGAACAACACCGGGCTTGTGATGATGCATTTCATGAATCTGAAATCGTTTGGGAATTATACAAACGAGGGATCCTTGAAGTACCTTCCATTATTATTTAATTTACGATTGTTAATGTTTAATATGATGGGTAAAATAAAAAATTTAGTTATTTTTATATAGTGTATATGACATTATCATATTAAATCAGGGGAGTTTAATATTGATGGAATTAAAAGGAAGCAAACACTTCAAAACGGCTACTATTGTTTATTCATTTTTTTTCTTTCACTTCTTCCCCTGATGCTTCCTTTTCTCACAAAATCAATAGATCAATACACTTTTATGTTACCTAAAAATCTGTTCGATTGAGCATATCTTTTTTTTATGGAGAAGATATTAGTTCTAATGTTGAATTGCACCCTTTTTACCAACCAAATTTAAGATAAAAAACAATTAAACGGGCGAAATATTTTTATATTACCTCTCATTAAATTAATTATGTATAACGATGTGTGCCATTTTCATGAGCACATCATTAAATTATATAATAAGATATGTTATTAACGGAGGTTGGAGTGTATAACGGATTTTTTCGATATAACAGTTTCGGAAATGATAATCTTTATTATCTAACATAAATTGGAGTTAAAAAAATGAACATTGGAGAAACAAAAGAAAAAATACTGTATTCACTTGAAGCACAACCCTCACATGGATACAAGCTCTCAAAAACCTTAGATGTGCCGTTATCCACTATTTATGGCCATCTCAAAGAATTTAGACAGCGAAACCTCATTACTCCAATCAATGAAGAAAACGAACGAAAAATCATTTATCAATTAACCGAAAAAGGAAAACGAGTCTTACAAGTCATCAAAGAATACTAAAATGGAGGGAAATTTTTCATGGCATGGATCTGTAAAAACTGTGGTTATGTTAATGTAGATGCAAACTACAAATGCATACAATGCAATAGAAAACAATCAGAAAACAAAACTAGAAAAAAAGATTAGGAATATCCTCCAATCTTTAAACTCGGATCGCCCAGAAGCGTCCATTGCTGAACTGATTTCACATGACCAATGCCATCAAAAGAATCATCCATATCAAACACAGTAAGATAATTTCCAATCGCTTGTTCATATGCTAACCCTAGCATATCTTTTCCTTCTTGACCATAAAGTCTGAAAAACTCAGTGTCAAGCCAGGGATTCAACCCGCCAGCAATACAATATTCTCCTTGCATTCCATAACCCATTCCAGTGTTACTAATGGTTGCAATCGACCCACCATTTTCTAATCGGGTAAGCCACCAACTCCAACATTCAGGAATAGGAACTCCATACGTCCACATATATGGTTTTCTTAACAAGGTTGACAAGAGTGTTACATTGAATTGTCCATTATGACAACCACAGGCCACTACAATTGGAAGTTTCTCATCATTTGATAATTTACTCATCGGAAACATGGGAAGTCCTAATGGATTAAAGGTGACTAGGCCAGTAACCGAAGCATGTCGTCTTCCACCAGGTATACCTGGGTATTGATCGCCCCACGTTCGTGGACTTGCATGACCGCTGAAATGAACAAATCCACTACCCTTACTAAATCTTTCAATCACATCATTTTGTTCATCCCAATTCCCATTAGACGTCCATAAATACTCTTTTTCAAAAGAATCAGGCATATAATATAGTGACCCCCCTCGGCCACCAACAACTCGATTTCCCGTGCTCCATTCATCTTCATAATAATTCTTTGTATTATTCCGCCAATCTGTAAAGATGATTTCATCATCACTATTTGTAATCCATACCTTGATACTACTTTGATATCCATAGGGTTGTGGATCATAGCTTTTTCCTCGAATATGCATCATTCCATCAACATAGGTGACATTAGCCCAGTAATACCCACTATATGCTTCCTCAGGAGTAAAACTGACATCCGTATCACCAAGAATGTTACCTTCAGATGGACTGGTGATTTCAGCAATCGGAGAGAATGGATAGGTATCAGTTTTTAGATGATCATCCTCACTAAAAGTAACAATGGATTCTTGTGATCGATCAACCGTCACCGTTACTTCATCAACAGGACCGGTGATTGCTTCAGGATTACTGCTTTGAGCATGAATCGTATAACTTCCTTCATCTACTTCAGTAGTATCCCATAAAATGTCTAAATCCTCTTGATCCTGAAATGCATCTCCAGCAACAGCAATAATTCGATTAAACCAGGAATCATCAACACCACCATTTTCATAATTAATGATTTTATTGACCATGGTATTTACTTCGTTTTCATTTCGACAGGCAAGCCGTCCAACATACACATCAGGATTTAAATCAAGATCGTCTTTTCTAAAGCTTGTCCATTCAGAAAAAATACCGTTATCATTTGAATCCCAGTCTTCAAACACACCGTCTTCTTTATACAAATCAGCATAATACAAATCACTGATAAAACCAGGATCATCATAAGAGCCAACATCAAGATTTGTATAACGAACGGGTACATGCCAATCCTTTGAACCTTGATTAGCATCATCTCGGGAAACACCAGTTATCATGGAATTCATTCCACCGACTAATAATACGTAGGAAACCCCTTGTGTTTCAACAGCATCTTTAATGAAATATTTGATTTGTTCAGGTTTATCCACTCCATCATATTCATTATAAATTGCTTCAGTTGTTTTCACATATGTTGAAACACCAACGGTATTTTTATGATCAACAAGTGAAGATAAATCATCAGTAAAAAGCGAGGGTGAAATAATTACCATATCGTATTCTGCATGTTGTGGAAACGGTTGATCTGCTGATTTTTGATATGATACATGAATATCTACTTCTTGTACTGATTGCAATTTGTTGAGTGCTGGTTGATACCGAATAGGATACAAATGAATAGTGACAAATGTTACATGTTTTCCATTCTCATTTACTCCGCAAGTAACATCATAAGTAAATAATTCATTTGGATACAATTCAGTACTCTGATATACATCAGGATTTTTAACTGGTAGAATTAGTTGATTGTTCATTGCCGAAAACGTATGAACAGCTGGTGCAGGTCTTACTTGTTTGTTAATACTAGTTTCTTTGATGGCACCTGGTGTAATATCTATAGATATATCAGTTGCACCAAAAGGAAGTTGATAATGAATGATCTTTTTTGGAATAACTGGACTTCCAGGTGTTAACAGTTGTGAGTCGATTTCATCGGTTTCAATGTAAACATAGTTATCTGTTTTTTCAGATACCTTAAAACTAGAAAACTGAAGTGATGTTGTTATCCTTTCATATTTGTTGGTATTACTCTGTTGTTGAAAAGCTGCTGCACTTATTCCACTAATAAATAGTATAAAAACAAGAATGATTGAAATTGTTTTTTTCATACGTATCCCTAAAAAGAATAAGGACGACAAACAATTTAAATTTTATTATAAAAAAAGAAGGAAAAAATAAAAGATTAGGAGTATCCTCCAATCTTTAAACTTGGATCACCAAGCAGTGGCCATTGTGTAACCGTTTTACAATCTGTTTTATCGTCCATCGGTGGATAAGTGTTTATATAATACGTATTTGCAAGACCCCATGCTTCACCAAGTATATCGACTCCTTCATTGATAGCTTTGAAAAACATGACCTCTTGATAACCACCAACGGCTTCAACGGTATCTGGATTGTCAACACCGTCACCATCAAGATCTCCGTTATTGCCAACCGCTCCATAGCCAAGACCGGTATTACCCATACTTGCTATTGCTCCACCATCAACTTTTCGCACGATCCACCATCCAAAACATTCTGGGAAGGGAGCTCCATGCGTCCACATGTATGGCTTGTCTAACATAGTTGGAACAATACTAATGTTGAATTGACTGTTGTGACAACCACCAATGACTGTGATTGGATATTTCCCACTGTTTCCAAAATCCGGGAAATCATAGCAACTTATACCACCAGGAGTATCTGCCCAATTGAATTCACCGGGCCAATGAGTATTCCATGATCCGGGATGTCCATGACCATCAAATAATAAGAAACTAGCTCCATTAGTTACTTCTCGAACTATTGCTTCAGGACTTGGAATGAAATCTGGTTGAGATTCTTTGTGTGATGCATACAATTTAACAGGATCAAAGTCGGTCATGTAGGTATCATAAACATAATCACAGAGGACTTCTCCTTCAACAAGATTCAATGGATCGTCATGTGAATCCCCACCAATACCAATCATGCGGTTAAACCAGGGTGAATCCGTTGAAGTGGTGGTTTCATATTCAATGATTTTATCAACCATCACCTTAACTTCCCAATTGTTTCGACAGGCAAGTCTTCCAACGTATACTTCAGGAATACAGTCTAAAACGTCTTTATCCCGACCGAATGGATTCCATTTCGCATAAATTCCATCGCTTTCACCAGTATACGCACCTTTATCCCAACTTGAAAAGTTTCCTTCTCCATCATAAAGATCTGCATAATACATGTCACTGATGAAGCCAGGATCATGTACTGACCCCATTTCCTGAATATTAGTATATCTTACGGGCAAATGCCATTTACTTTCACCAATGTTTGCATTATCTCTAGATGGTCCAAAGAAATACGTGTTCATTCCTCCAACAAGCATCACATAGGTAATGTGTTGTGTGTCAAATGCATCTTTGATGAAATATTTGATTTGTTCTGCTTTGTCAAATCCATTATATTCAGAATAAATCTCCTCTAAAGTTTTTAGATATGTTTTCACATTGTAACTATTTTTATGATCAATAAGCGGTTGTAGATTATCAGAAAAAGATTCAGGAGAAATAATCACCATGTCAAATTCATCTGTTGTAGTTTGTTCCTTTTCATCAGGTAGCTCATATGAGATGGAAACATCAATTGATTCAACGGAAAAAATTGTGTTTTCTGAAGGATTATATCGAATAGGATATAATTCTATGGTGAGAAATAAAGTATGTTCATTTTCTTTGTTAAGACCTGCACCAGTATGATATCTAAACCAATCATTTGGATACAGTGCATCTGATTCATAGATTTCAGGATTACATTCATATACTTCCTTTTGAGAAGATCCATCAAGGACCATAGGTTTAGGTGCTGGAAGTATGGGATGGGTTATCGTAGTTTCTTGGACGGTTGAGATATCGCAGTCAATGTCTTTTATGCGAGTTCCAAATGGTAATTCAATCGTGGTTATTTTTCTAGGAAGCATTGGTTTTCCTGCTTGATGAATCAATGCTGTTGGTTCATCTAATTTTATTTGTGAAAATTGGTTTTCTTGAATGGTTTTAGTTTGTATCTGCATCTGTGAAAAATCAACAGAATAAAAATCATCTGTTTGAGATTGTTCACTTATTCCAAAAGTTGCCATACCACTAATTAAAAGGAGTATGACCGTAAAAATACTAAGATATTTCATATGTACCCCCTATTTTGACACTTATATATTTATTCCATGTCATTTAATATATATAAATATTTGCAATTTTTGCATAAAAATCAGTGTTAAAACCGGAATAATTTTTTTGAGTGTCGCTGTCACCCAACAATCATCAAAAGAGATGATTATTGGGCGGTGGAAGGAAATATTATTTGAAAATAAGCAGCAGCCAAACAATACGCTTCCATCTTTCGCGACAATTTTATGATGCCATGGTTGTCCTCATTATCATTTCTTGACCATACGTCTGATAGATCAACGAGGGACTCTACTAGCATCATTTTGTATTGTATCCTTGACTTTGCCCCTTCAATCATCTGGTTTCATGAAGGTCTTCGAATCAAGGTAACTAGATATCAACACGTTCAATTATTTAAATCATGTGACAAAACAGTTCATAGTTTTGAACGATTATGTTTGGATTAGCGAAATTGATTGATTTTGTTTTGTAATTCAACAGCTTTTTCTCTTGCTACCTCAGCAAAATCATCCCCGTCTGATGCATAAATAATGCCTCTTGAAGAATTGATTACGGCCATTTCGCCTTTTGCATTCGTTCCATAAGTTACTGTTTTTTTGACATCTCCCCCTTGTTTGCCAATACCTGGAATTAAAAATGGTGAATTATTTCCCATCACGGTTCGTAATCGTCGTAATTCCTCTGGATATGTAGCTCCAGCAACAAGACCCACACAACCGTATTCTGCCCATTTTTTTACGGTTTTTGCTACATGTATGTATAATGGTTCATCATTGATGGTTAGGTCTTGAAATTCGACAGCAGATTGATTTGAAGTTCGGCACAAGATGAAACTACACGTATTCTTGTATTCTAAAAATGGTTTCACTCCATCGATTCCAAGATAAGGATTCACCGTTGCGCTATCAGCGTTTAAATCTTCGAATAATGAGTATGCATATTTTTTTGCGGTGTTTCCAATATCATTTCGTTTTCCATCAAGGATGACCACGATATCCTCCGGGATTGTGTTAATTGTTTCCCGCAGTATTCTGCCTCCTTCTTTTCCAAGGGATTCATAGAATGCAAGATTTGGTTTGTATGCACACACTACATCTTTTGTTTCATTTATGATTGAGGTGGTAAATTCTACATAGGGATCATCACTTGTTTCAAAAAGAAATGAAGGAATCTTATCTTGGTCTACATCTAATCCAACGCATACGAGGCTGTTGTTTTTATGAATGATGTTTGTTAATTTTTCTGTGAAACCAGTCAACATTCTCACCATTAGGATGAATAGTAAAGGTATACTAAAACTTGTATGCCTTTATGAATTGAAAAAATAGTTTATGGTGTTGAAAAATAAAAAGAAATAAAGAGATGAGCGTATGATCTGTTAATTCATTTTTTTAGTTGAAAAGAATCCAGTTATCTCGTATGCAGAACCGATCGATTAAATGAGTTAAGAGTTGGAAAAACAAGAAATTGTTTGGTGAAATTATATTTTCTTTAATTCTTAAGTCCGTTAGATTGGTTTCAAATGTTGCCCATTCGCTTTCATGTCCGTTTGTATCCTTTGCTTTCACACGAAGGACGAATGGATTTGTAGTCTGATAAAACGTCCACCAGCAATGACAAAAATTGACCATCTCTTCTGATTCATAAGGTCCAAGTTCAATACAAGCAACATCATCTGAACATCTCACGGAGTAATAAATGTCATCTCCTTGTGGATCTATGCTTTGTATGGTATATTCACACATTTCACCGCATTTAGATTCACAAGGCCCATCTATCACAGGTATGCTAGGACTCTGATCATCAGTTGCACTTATTGAAAAAAGTGGTATTGACAACAGCATCATAATACATAGTGCCATTATTTTTGCTTTCATATTTTTTTCCGCTCCCCATCTGCATAATTTTTAGCAGACTTAATATCAAAACCATAATAAATAACATTTAATAAAGTTTTCTTTTATTAATTAAAACTTTTGTTTAAATTAAATGGTATTTTTTCTCATATTTAAAATAAAAGTAATAAACAAAAATACTCCTAGAATTGCCCAAATAATACCAACGATAACTCGGAGTAAGATCTAACCTAATCTAAAACCTCCTCATCTCGGCAGACTTATAATCAAAGAAAAAATACAGATGCAACATTATGGATATTATTTACAGCCTCTGCTCATGGGGACTTGGTCATGCCACTAGATCCCTTCCCATCATCAGAAAACTCATCAAAGAAAATCATAATCTTACCATCATCTCAAGTGACCGATCCCTTCAACTCGTACAAAAAGAACTCGGAGACAAAGTAAAATACATTGATATTCCCGATTATCCAATTCTTGTTTCAGAAAATACTCGTCAATTCATTGCTAAAAGCATGGTCTATTGGCCAGTGTTCATCAAACGGATGGAAGAAGGATTACAGCGGCTTCAAAGAATTCTTAAAGACACACCATGCGATCGCATCATTTCCGATGGCAGATACGATATGTACAGTAAAAGTATCCCCTCTTTTTTTATTTCTCATCAAATGCGCATCATGAATCCATTGCGCTTTCAATTATTTGAACGAGGAAGTGAAACATTTAATAAATTCTTTTTCAAACGATTCAAAGAAATCATCATTCCTGATTTCAAAGAAAATAATTTATCAGGAGACCTCTCACACAACCTAAAAAAAATCGATGAAAATAAATTGCATTATGTAGGAATTCTTTCTGATTTCTCCCCGCTAGATATAGAAAAGAACATAGATTTTTTTGTTTCACTCTCAGGCCCCGAACCGCAACGAAGCATACTTGAACAAAAAATCATCAGTCAAATTCAAGATCTTCCTGGTTCAGTAGTAGTTAGCCTAGGGAAAACAGAAGAAACTGAACTTCCCACCAAAAAAGATATACAAACATATTCATATTTATCAAAAGAGAAACGAGAGGAACTTCTAAATCGATCAAAACTAGTTATCTCACGAAGCGGTTATTCAACGATTATGGATTTAGCCGTTATCGGAACGAAAGCATTAATGATTCCAACACCCGGTCAAATCGAACAAGAATACCTTGCCCAACACTTGAAAAAAACAAACACCTGTCATACCACCACTCAAGATAAACTCGATCTGAAAAAAGATGTGAAAATCGCAGAAAAAACAAACGGATTTCAAGGAACCGGAAACGTTGAAAAAACCGTTGAAAACGTTCTTGACCTTATCTTAGCATGAAAAACCAGAATCATTTTAAATACCCCTGTCTTATTCACCTCAAAAAAACCTGTTTCTTATATTGTGGTCGGATGAGGCAAAAAACACAAGATAACAAATTCAAAACATACCATTGGGTAATTCCACTCATTCTTGTTACAGCAATAGCTATCCTCCTTCGAACACTTCCATCTTTATTAAACGCAGCATGGGGCGTTGACTTTGGCATCTATTATGGATTAACCAATTCATTTGTTGAAACAAAAACACTCATCAATCCGTATAACGGATGGGGATCCTCGTATCAATACTTCCCTGTTCTTTATGCCATTACCGGATTTGCTCACTTCATCACAGGCATTGATACCATTCAATTATTACCGAAAATAGCTCCGATATTTGGTGGATTAACTATTGCAATTTTGTATTTCATTGTATATGAATTATTCAAAAAACGTAACATTGCCTTGATTTCAGCAGCACTACTTTCAACAGCAACATTTCACGTGTATCAAACCAGTCATGCTGCCCCTCTCACTATTGGGCATTTCTTCATGATGATTTCAATCTTCTTTTTCATCAAATTCATCAAAAAATCAACCTACATCATTCCTCTACTAATCTCAACTGCATTACTTATCATGTCACATCATTTTACCATGTATTTTTACATCATCAGCATTACCATTATGCTCTTTGTTTATGCGTATCATCACAGCAATCTTTGGAAAAAATCATACCAAGTCTTATCCTATGTTCTCCTAGCATCAACTTCTGCATTCATGTACTGGATGCTTGTCGCAACACCAGTTTACGATAGTTTCATGAATGGAAAACTACTCATCTCTTCACCCGGAGTCCTTTTCCTTTATTATGTATCAACGATCATCGGCTTTCTTTTCTGCATGCATAGAAAAAAAATCGGAACCATACTTTCAATTATACCTGTAAGCAAGCATGGATTCTCAATTTCAAAAAAAGTAATCATTTCCTTTAGCGTAATTCTCATTGCTTCACTTATTGCTATTAAAACCGGCATTCCCGGCGTTCACATCGCATTAACACCTCTTGCAGTTATCTATTCCATCCCAATGATTCTTCTCGCTAGTTTTTCATTAGCAGGATTTTCATTACTCAAACAAGAATATAACGGCCATCTTATCTACGGATGGAGCATTGCACTAATTGGATCCTTTTTATTTTCTATTTCATCAGCTCAATTATTACCTGACCGACATCTAGAATATCTCATTGTTCCGCTTTGCATTCCTGCTGCATTAAGTATTCATCATCTCATCCAAAGCCATAATATAACCGATATAACTAATCTGTTAAGTCCACACAAATTCATTCATCCGCCTCATTCGCTCAAATCACATGCACGCACCATCGCAATCCCAGTTATCGTTGGATCACTGATAATTGCTAATACGATGGCAGCATATCCAACCATTGATGCCCTTGACTCCCTTGATGAACGAGTATCAGATCCATGCATATCTGTCTTAGACTGGATGGATGGAAACGTGAGTAACAATAGCGTTATCGCTTCAGATCATCGATTGTCAATGCTTTGCTGGGCAAATGGATATAACATCACGTACGGTGAAACCAATATCACATGGGATGCAGGGAATATTAGTGAATGTTTTTACCAGCTTAAACAATTAAATATCACCCATATCCTTATCGATGACATCATGAGGGAAAAAGTGGTGAACGTTGACGTTGGACGATACTTTCACATGACTAACGAATCGTATGATAAATTCAAAGAGGATCCATTCACGCTAGTGTATCGGAATGCAACATTAAATGATGATTTTGAAGAAGTTCACTGGATTGAAATGTATGAAATAAATTATTCGCAACTACCAACTCATCCTGAAAAACACCAAAGATATTAACGGGGGTGCATGTGATGAAGGTTAATTTTATCGTTGAAGATAGTGGTGCATTCAAATACCTTGGATGTGCAACTGCTGCAAAAAACCTATACAATACTCTTTCAAAAAAAAACGATATATCATATAATGATCCATCCCTTGATTTTGATGTAGCCCATTTTCACACTTTTGGCCCTCGATCACTATGGTATTTACGTCGATTCAAAGGGAAAAAAGTAATCACCGCTCATTCAACACCAAATTTAAACTATGGAAATCTCGCATTCCCTGGATTAATCAACTGGTTATATCGTCCTATTTACAATCGATTCGACCATATCATCTCTGTATCTGAAAAATGTAAAAAGGAACTTATAAACATGGGATGCAAACCAGAGGTTACAACGATTTATAATGGTATTGATACCGCTGTTTTTCACCCTGATGAACAGAAACGAAAAAGATTTCGAAACAAACTCAAGTTAAGTGATAAAGACACATTGGTGCTAACTGTTGCTCAACGCACACCTCGGAAAGGAATTTATGATTTCTTAAAAACAGCAGAACGATTTCCTGATTATCACTTCCTTTGGATCGGAGGTTTTCCATACTCATTTTTTTCAAAGGATTACCGGAAAATAAAAAAAGCATTGAAACAAAAACCAAGGAATACTACGTTTCCAGGTTTTGTGGAAGATATCTTTGAAGTGTATTCTGCTGCTGATCTCTTTCTTATGCCGTCTTTTGCCGAAGGTCATTCTATCGTTATGTTAGAAGCACTATCAATGAATCTACCCATGATTGCTCGAGATACAGAAGAATTCAAAGAAGCATTTGATGGTAGCTTACAATATTTTTCCCAGGTGAATGATTTAAATGAAGACATGTTTTCAGCGTCAAAACGAAAGAAATACCAAGAAAAAGCAAAGGAAGTATCCAAATATCATATTGATCGTGTAGCTGATCAACACACAAAATTATATGAAAAATTATGTGATGCATAAGTTGATTTGATTCAAAATGAGCATCACTGAAACCATTGATTCTTCATTATCTCTTTCAAAAAACATCTACACAGTTATTGATGAGAAAGAAGATTATTTGTTAAAAACGATCCATATTCCGAAAAAAGAAGATTTCTCCTATGCTTTTCTTGGAGGAATGTGGTATAGTAAAAACAAGTTTAACTTATCATTTGATGATATTTCCCTACCGTATCCATTCACCACATATTACACTCTAAAAATTCTTGATAAAACCATTCAAAATAAACACTGTCGATCCGCAATTTATGTGAAAATGCCGGTTTGTATCATCCAACTAAAAAAAACATGTTATCTCATCGAATTTGACCCGGTTATACAACTTAATAATCAAGATGTTTTTCCATTTATTTATCTTACAGAAACAACGGATTCATATCAAATTAGTTTTTATCTAAGTACTACGTACACAATTAAACAAAAAGAATCAGCATGGCTGGGAAGAGGAAAAAAAAATACTATTACTCACCCCATCCAACCAAATGATTCATTTACGTTTACTGCAAAAATTTCAGAACATGAAACCTGGGAAAACGCTATTCGTTCACAAACAAAAAAGAATATGAAACGTCATTTTAGTTCCCCGTTAACCAAAAAACCCGATCAAATTTTTTCTAATGCAAAAAATGCATTATGGCGATCGTATGATCACAAACGAGGAACATTTATCCAATTACCCTGGAGAAAAACACCAGGTTTTACCTTTGGAAACTCAAGTTATTCCCTACTCTCCTATGAAGCGGTGCGTCTCGATTATTTTTCCAATTGGTATCAAGAATTAACGGATGAAGATTTCAAAGAATGGATGAATCAACTCAATAAATTATTTCTCAATCCTGCAATGCATACCATTCCAAAAAAACAAGGTGAGGGAATCATCTGGTATAATATGACCACGCTTACTCAAAAGGATCTTGCTGGTTATTTTTACATGGATACCGGATACTCTGGTTATCCCGGTGGGCAAGCAACAATTGATCTGCATTTACTTAATTATTTATCAAGACATCCAGATGAAAAATTGAAAAAACTAGTGAAACAATCATTGCAGTATATCTTGTCAACGCAGAAAGAAGATGGATCATGGCCGATGGCCATTAAACAAGAAGGAATACTAAAATTTCGACCTGAAAACCTTGGAAAAGTGACAAGTTATGGCGGAACCGCTGAATCAATTCGAGCGTTGCTCAAAGGTTATGCTTGTTTTCATGATGAATCAATGAAACATGCGGCAGTAAAAGGATTACGATTCCTTAAAGATAGAAATCCAATCTGTTACAATGGTCTTAGAGACATTGGCATCTGTGAACCAGAAGCTTTTTCTGCAGTTTCAATCATAAACGCTTTTCTCGATGCATATGATCAAACAAAAGAAGAAACACAATTAATCATGGCAAGAACATATGCAACCTATACCCTTCCATGGATTTACCAATGGAATTCATCAGCATTAAAATTTTATTATAATTTTCATCCAATTTCTTATTCTATCACACCTCGTCTTTCCCCATATGAAACCGCATGGATTATTTCCACATATCATCGACTGAATCAATACCTTAATGATGATTTTTGGAATCAGTTGAACAAGGAATTATTTAATCATGTCACTTCATGGATTTCAGAAACCGGCGGATTATCTGAAGGTGTATTTCCTACGGGATTAACGGGGTTTAATCGATTACCGATGGAACAAACATTTGCAACTGTGGAACTAATGAATAGCGCCCAAACAATGAAATCTCATTTATTAACATCAAAGAAAAAAACTGAGAATCAATCAAAACATAATATCATTCAACTCAAAAAAACAGATGAACGATTACTTGTTTCAGTTGGAGAGGAAACCTTGTTTTCAGTGGACGCATCACAAGCAAAAATAACTCAGATCAATACTGCATCATTATCTGATATTGGAATTTCATTTTCATTTCATGGAAGTAACAAGAAACGATTAAAACGAAAAGTTAAACAACGCTTAAGAGGAAACATTGGTAAATTTATCATCGGAGCTAAAGATGCAAAGTATGCAATAACCGGTGTTAAAGGACCAGAACCAGATAAAAGGATTCAATTGGATTTATTCAACAATCACATCATTTCATCAGAACTATCTCTTCTATCTGATACTTCAGCTCAAATCAAATGTAACTCATCAATTCATACGCTTACCATCAATTTCTCAGGGTCAATCATTCAACAGTCATTGATTATTACTATGAACATTACCATTACGGTTAACAAGCATGATCTTTCATCAAAACAACAAATATTATTCCCCGTAATTGGTGCAAAACCCATAAAAAAATCGAAAAAAACAATTCATTTCAAAGGATTTAGTCTCACAGGTGATATTTCACCATTACTTCAAACGGATTCTTTCACTGCCATAGATCAAACACTATCCTCTAATTGGACTCATGCAGGAATGTGTAAAAAAACATACTCCATAAAAATCCCTTTACCAAAGAAAAAATAACATACATTTCGTCGTTAATTACTCCATATTACTTAATCGATTGAAAAATATTATGATAAAAATTAAACAATTAAAATATTTTTCAAATAGGCATAGCCAATCAATGCAAAAAAACCAATATTGTGTAAAAAGTTGTGTAAGCAAATTAATCCAGGATTAAACCATAAGAGACATAAATCAGGCTAATGTTTCCACCTTGTGACAAAAAAGGACCAAAACAAAAACGTACGCATACCCATCATTCTTAGCCTTCTCTTCAGCATATCTATTATTCTAATCATTCTTTACTTTACTATAGACAAAGAAACCATCACTTATCTTACAGAAACACCGATCAACTACACCTTTTTCTTTGCCGCCGCTGCAATTAACATTATCTACTGGGGACTGTGGGGTGCTAGACTCAAAATACTGAGTACCTCTATAGAACCATCGTTTAACATTGGTCTTTGGAAATCAACAAAAATTGTTATCGCTAATCTTTTCTTAGCAAATATTACTCCATCCATGGCCGGTGGCGAACCTGTTCGGATTTATCTATTAAACAAAGAAGGATTGCATGCTGGTGGAGCTACCGCAGCAGTTCTTGGAGAACGATTACTTGATGCGTTATTCCTCCTTCTTTGCGTACCCTTTGCCTTTTTCATCTTTGGCCAATACATTTCCAACGGTATTTTCAACACGTTACTTTACGTCGCAGTCGTTTTTTTTATTATCGTAGTTATCCTTTTTGCATTTGCCCTAAAAAAACCTGAAAAAACAAAACGATTCGTTCTCTGGGTTGCAAACAAACTCCGCCGATTCTCAAAAAAAGAAGAAAAATTCGAAGTCTATGTGCAAAAAATCTCAACGGAAATTGATCATTTCCATGAAAGCATGATGTTTTTTATCACCAGAGGCAAAAAAACATTCTTATTTGCTGGCGTACTCACCGCATTGTTTTGGATGACTGGATGGATCATCCCAATTCTAATCCTAATGGGACTAGGGATTACTCCATTCGTAATTGAATCCTGTGCAGCACAAATCCTTCTAGTCATTCTAGCTATGATGCCTACCACTCCAGGAAGCACTGGTGTATCTGAAGGAGGGACTGCAGCATTATACGGCATCTTTATGCCCGCAAGTCTTATCGGCGTCTTTGTTTTACTCTACCGATTCATCACCTATCACATGGGATTAATCCTTGGAGTCATCTTTCAATACCGTATTTTTAAGTCAGTTGCATCCTTTTCAATGGATGTTGTCAATGAAAAACAAGAGGAAATAAC
>CAZYLG010000039.1:0-16016 GCA_964648565.1 uncultured Thermoplasmatales archaeon | reverse complement strand
TAAAACACAACCGCTGAAGGCACTTAATCTTTATTTAAGTGCGAAACTCAGGTTGACAACGCTTGGATTTGGTCCAAGATACTTCAAGACCTTCTGTTTAACTTTGCCATCAACTCGTGTTCCCTCGACCAGATAATAATACGTTTTACCTTTTCTTTTCTTAGCGCGTACATATGCCATGTTGTGCCCATATATGGGCACAACGTTTATAAGGTTTTTTATATCTTAAAACGATTTCAAAAATTAGGCACAACAAACCTAAAAACAACCTTCAATGAGTGCAATAGATTTCGGTAAAACATTTAATCATTAGGTCTTTATAGTCGTCCAAATTTTTATTCTGGAAAACATTTTCTATCGCTTCAAATTCATTAGAAGTTAGATTATTTAACCAAGATTCCCAAATAAATGATAATTCAGAATACATCAAATTTCCCCCAAATGGAGGATCCGTGAATATATAATCAATAGAATTAATGGGTATATTGCTTAAGTTTGTTGTACTCTGTGTTGTTATAATAGAATGTCCTTTTAGATTTATATCTGAAAAAGCATTTATATATTTGTTAATTCTATTTTGAAATGAAAAATGAGGGCGCTTTTCAACTGAAAAACTTGGAATAAATAATGTACCCCTTAGCCCGGTGAGAAATGGCCCTCCACCACCATGTAGATAATTTGAAATGCTAACCCTAGCCATTTTCGAAGTACCATTTAATATTGCAATAAATAAAGAATAGAGTACATTTCTGATTCTTTTATCCGATAATTTATTTATTTCACTAAAAATATAAGATAATGTCCATAAATTTCTTTTTGTATAGAAATCTGAAACTTTTTTAAGGCCATGTGATTTTTTCGGTTGATTTAAATTTGCGCCATCCGGAATTTCATTAGTAGGGTACCAATTTGGTATTTGATAGTTTTCAATTTTTTTAATATTTTCAAAATCGAAAACATCTGGTTTTTTTATATATCGTTCATTATTAAATTTATATACAATTCTAACAGGTACTTGTTTGGCTATTCCATCTAAATCTTTAGATCTTTCAAGATTACTTTTTTTTAGTTCAGAACCACAATTTGGGCATTTAAAAAGTTCTTTGTATAAGTTTTTGTCTTCGTCTACCATTAAATCCCATAATATTAAATCATTATTGCAAAAAGGGCATAGAAAAATATCACTCCATATTACATAATCAATAATTCCTTTGGAATTAGATTTGAGGATATTTTCTATCTTCTTTCTAGTTCTTGTATTCATAGAACCTTCTGTGTGATTCGTTTCATAAAGCCAATTACATTCAGTTTCTATTTTCTTTAATAGTTTATTTGCAATATCGGCAAACTGTCTAACATTAAATTTTATGCAGTAATTGTATGATATAAAACAAGCTGAAGTTAAAATATCAGATAAGATAACATTTCTATTTAATATTCTAGCAGCTACTCCGGTCATTCCACTACCGCAAAATCCATCAAAAACAATATCTCCAGGTTTGGTATAATGTTCAATAAATTTCATTATTGCTTTGTGTGGAACCTTCGTATGGAAAGATATTGCATTGTAAATTGCACTTCCTCGTCCTTCTCGAACATCATCTATATATGGCTGATCTGTATAAACATCTTTTTCTGAATCATATTTTTTTCCATATTGGTCTATAAAATCTTTTATATATGGATTCGGACATGCAGTATAAAAGGGAGGATCAGACAAAGATAAAATATCCTCATCTTCTCCCTTTGGAAATCCATCTATTTCCCGAATCAAATCAAGTAATTCTACTAAAGGTTTAACTGTATCTTTGTCCATTCACATTTCCTCCAAAATATCTCTTATCTGTTCCCTGTATCTTTTACTTAATCTAGCAACACCATGTTTCTGAAAGAAAAAATTATCTTTTGCTATAATTCTATTTTTGAAATCAGAAGAAGTCACAAAAATCATTTTTGTTTCAACATTTTTCAATAGATTCATGTTGAATAGATATGAGATATAACTTCTACTTAATAAAATCAATACAACTTCTGAAGAATTTGTGTAATTTAATAATTGTTTATAAAAATTAGTTCTTTCATCTAATTCCTGGATCATATCATAATTTTCTAAAAAAAAATCATATGGAATAATTTCTTTTTCTGCATTAACTAAACCATATCTCCCAGAAATAATAAACAATGAAACATCATATTTACTTTTAAGTTCTTCATAAAAAATTCTTACTTCAGAAAACATACCTGCAAACATTAATTTTGCTGGTCGAGCAAAATCAGATAAAACTTTAGCGTAATTATTCTCCTCCCTAATATCATTTGTTGGAATATCAAAATCATATTGGTCCAAAGTTTTCATAAATTCTTCATGATCTTTTAATCTAACACCTCGGCCGATTTTGCCTTTGAATTTATCAATTTTAGGGAGCTTAACACCGCTGTCCTCAGTAACAATTACAACTTTCAACTGTTAACTCTCCTTCCGTTTAATTCGAATATTTTTCTTATCATTACTACCCAGGATGTTTTCCTTATATTCATCTAGCATTTTTGAAAATGATTCATAATCAAGCACACTTGAATCCTTGAACACAAAATCCATGATGTCTTGAGGGGATATTTCAACTTCATTTAATTCAGAAAATAAATTATTCAGGGAAGTAATTGTCTCCTGAGTGATATCCTCTGGCAATTTTTTTTCTGAAGTTATCTGATCTACTATTTGTTTTTCAGTACCTGAAAGTAAACTAATATTATCATTATAGTTCTCAATTTCAGAAAGAATTGTTTCCGTCCAATTCTCTTCAATCTCGTGAAGACTCTTACTTATAGATTCAATCTCATCATTGATATCTGTGATATCTTTCAAGTTTTTTGGAAAACTACACCATGTACAATAATAATTTTCTTTCAAATGATCTTCAGTAAGATTCTCACATTTTGCTTTAGATAATGATAAAATCTTTACGCTCTGTTTATTTAACCTAAGTGGATTGATACACTTGATTGCCTGCATATCACGTAACCGTTGAAGCCTTTGACTTTGACTAAGTTCTTCAAGTTTCCTCCAATGAACTCCTTTTCCAATCGTTTGCATATGAGTGTTATAATACAATGAAATGTATTTTCGCTTAAACTGTTGCAACTTTCCCTTCAAAATTAGCCGTTGTTTATTATCAAGCACATTAGCGATTTCAGTAACCAATGGTTTACAAGCAACTCGAATTTCATGCAATGGCTGTTTATCCTCTTCTGAAAAAAAATCAGGATATTCCTCTAACCAATTCATACCATCTCTCATATATACATATTCTTTTGCAATAAACTCATTATAATCAGAAAAGAAATCATCAATCGAAGAAATAAGACTTAGTTTATCAGAGATCAATTGAATCTTTTCATCATCATAAGCAACTTTTTTGAAATCATTCACTGTTTTTACTTTTAAGAAATCATCTATTGGAAATTCATCAAGAGATTGTATCTTTTCAGATAATGCTTCTTTATCAATAATTGGATTTGGTTTACTTTTTATCTCATCAAAACCTTTTTGAATACCATCAATTGAATCTTTTAATTCAATCGATTTCAAATGAAATTCTTGCACAGCTTGTGTTCTATCTTTAGGATTACGAACTAAACCAGGTTTTAAATCCAATATACGAAATAATTTTATTATTTCATTATCTGGAAATTCCGTTTCAAGCGTTGCATAAGGAATAGAATCAAATGCTTTTAATCCTGATTTAAATACATCATCTAATTCTGAAGAAGTAACCGTTCCTCCGCCTTTTTTCCGAAGATTAATCTGTCCATTAAACGTTAGCACCATCAAAATCAATTGGATTAATTCATTATCTAACCCAAAGGGCTCAACAGAAAGTTTATCTACTAAATCCTCAACTTTCACATTTTTTCCCTTGTTTTCCCCAAGTACATCAAGAATAACTTGTGCATACACTGAATTACCCGTATCAATATTTCCATCAACATCAATTAAATCAAGAGAAGTCAAGATATTTTTCGCATTAGAAAAAAGATTCTTTTCACCTTTACTCAACAATTCTTGTATTGTACTTTCTACTTCACCCTTTATATTTTCATGTGATAACTGATTCAAAAACCGAGGATACTGTTTATAGGTAGAAGTAAAATAATCATTGAATACTTGTTCTTTTACATGATGAAAGAACTCATCAATACTATCTGGTTCAGAAGTAATCACTGATTTGATCTTCTTCCTTTTTCCATCAATTTCTATTTCAGCATCAATCAAAATTTCAAGTAACAATGATTCAGCGGCATCTTTTGCTTGACGATGCTTCTTCTGCATCACGCCCTTCGAATAATTCTCATGAATAAACAACCGAGTTGCAGCAAGCCGCTTCAAAGCTTCATCTAATTCATTAGAAAAACCAATATGAATAATTGCAGTATTAAGAGAACTCGCAATCTGACAACTTCCTTGATACGGAGATTTAATTACTAAGTTAAAATCCAAATCACCTTTATTCACTTGTTCAGATCCATCATCATAAATAAAATGACCAAGACGAAACGATTTTTTATCAGGCCACATACTAGAATCCTTAAACACCCGAGTATAAGATTCAGCATATTCTAAATCAATTAAATCAGTATATTTCAATAACCTTAGTAATTCCTCATCTTCCATGCCATCAGGAATATTTTTGATTTTCCGATCAATAACCACATCATAATCCGGAGTATCCTCAATATTCAAATAAAAATAATTATTATCTGATTTTGCCACAAACTGACCACTAGTAACTTCTCGAAGTTTATCCAAAATAACAACAATCCGATCCGTGTTTTTAATCGTTGAAGAAGTTATCAACAATTTATTTGCGAGTTCCTCAGGAACCATACCATTATTCTTTGTCTTTCCATACAATTTCAAAACTGCAAGTGCTTTCACTAGTCTTCTTGCATCCTCACGTTTATTCTTCTCAATTAAACTCATTTTTCCTTCAAGTGTTTCAACGATTTCAACGATGGGACGAACATCATCAAGATTCCGAACCGTATGCTTTGCATTAATCTCATCAAACACCTTATCAAAAGTCACAAAAAACGGAAATTCCTCATCAAGAACTTCTCTCACCCGACTCATCACAAATTGAATCACACCACGTTTCTCAAAATAGGGAAGTTCATCAAAAATATCAATAACATACGGATGAATAGGAAACAAATTAATATATTCATCAGGATCAGAATTAATCGCAGGAAACATTTTTTTGTAATCAACAAGAAGTTCATCAATAGTTTCCCGTTGACTCTGACTTTTTTTAAGTAACCGTTGAGAAATAACGATTTTAACATCCTCCCGAGAAATCGTCAACGGATAAAATCGTTCAGAAACCCGACCGAAACTTTCAGCTTCCACAATATACCGAGGATTTGAAAACACATTCTCCTGCATTGAACCAATAAACAAAAAATCTTCAGCCTTTGACACCTGACCAAGAATCCGTAAAAACTGCATATCACGATGAATCTGCTGCTGAGACTTTTGCTTCAAAAAATCAGAGATCTCATCAATAACAACAACCAACCCCATCTTTGGATTCTTTGATTTCACCGCATCAATAATATGTTTAATATCACGTTTAAAATCCTCAGCTCTAGACGTATCCCTCTGAGGAACATCAATATCCAGTTTATCCTTCAATTGTTCTTCCACCCGATCAAAAAAGAAATCACTCAACGCAGAAGCACCCGGCTGAAGCTCAAACTGAACCACTGCAAAATCCCGAGTCAACGATTTTTGAAAACTCTCTTTTACTGAATCATCAGAAATATCATCAGTTAACTCATTGTTTTCAAGAAGGGAAACAATCCAAGCAAGCAAATGAGACTTCCCAGAACCATACCCACCAATAATCTGAATCGATTTATGCGTTGGTTTTGAAATATTCTCAGCAATAACCTTAAGATTATCCCTAAGATTATCAGAAATAATATAATCCTTCACAATATTTTTCTTATCCTCAGATGTTTCAATATCACTATCAATATCAATAACATCCTTAATCTCTTCAAAATCAATAAGATCCTTAATTTTTGGCATACAATTATCCCTCCAAAGTAACACTATCTAAATCAACAAATAACACATCAGATAACTCACGCTCATGATAATCATCTCGCTCAGGAGTCGAATAAATCACCATATTCCCCCGAATCTTCCCATCCATAAACAACACACCTTCTTTATCTCCTCTCATACTATACTTAAACGCACTAAATGGACCAATCTTATCCATTTCAGGAGAATACAAAATGTTAGCATTATACAACACCACTTTTTTCTCAGTTTGCTTAATCCACTTCTTTAATAGCGTACCAATACGAAGCTTAATTTTATCCTCAGGAATATCCTCAGTTAACTCAAAAACAACCTTTTCAACATCATAAGCCGCCCAACCCTTATCCTTAAGATAATTTACTAACTTATCAATGTCAACCTGATTATTACCAACAATGGTCAAAAGCTTGTAATGATTTGTCCTATTTTCATCAATTAAATTATCGATAGACGCCATAACGGATCCCTCGCCACATTTGATATCTAAGAATATATTATAAATGTTACACAAACATTTGATAAAAATTTCTACCTTTTCTATGGCGGTCTTCTATAATGCTCTTCCACATGTTCCAATTTACCATCTTTATAACGATCATAATCATTCACATGAACTAGATTCCTGCCTCCTCCACCATAATAAAATCCACCATCAAAAATTATGTATAGAATAAAGACAAAAATTCCTAATCCTAATATCGTCCACCATTCCCAATGATACCAAAAGAAGCCAAGGATTGCTCCTGCAATAGCACCAATAATTGCACCAACGATCGCTGTAATAATTAACACTGGAAATTCAGATACATCTAAAAAAGCAAAAACAAAACCAAGAACTGCTCCAATAATTGCTATCCATAATGCACCATTTCCTATCATCTCCCACATTAATGCACCACCAAGTTTGATGATAGCAGTTGCAGATGCTGTTTCACCATCATCATTAGTGATAGTTACCTTTGCATGGAACTCTCCTTCTCTAGAATAGGTATGCTGTACTGGAGTTGCTGAACTATTTGTATATACTGGAGTACCATCTCCAAAATCAACAATGTATTCAATGATTTCATTATCCATATCAAGATCTTTACACCCAGAAATATCAAATGTTGTTGTAAACGGAACTTCTTTTGCACGATCATTCTTTGCAACAATAGATGGACGAAGTGAAGAAATCACTTCAATAATAATCTCATCTGAAGCATCACTTATCTCCCCAGATTCATTTTTCACTTTTAGATATGCAGAAAATGATCCCTTGTCTTCATACACATGTGAAGAACTTGATGAATCCTGCCAATCACTATCCGTTCCATCACCATAATAGAAACGATACGATAAACCAGATTGAGTTAAATCTGTATCAATCGATTCATCTGCAGAAAAAGAAACCCGTGTAACCCCAGCAATAACATCTGTATTAAAACCATTAGTTGTATAACTCTTTCCATCGGCTTTAACACTCATAAAAGCAACAGGCTTACTTGGAATAATCATAATTGAATCCGTGGTCGTAGATGAGCCAAATGAATTGGAAACCGTTAACGAGATGGTATACTCACCATAATCATCATACGAATGAGTAAATCTTCCAGATGAATAACTTGTATCAGAACTCCCATCCCCAAAATCAATTTCATAACTAAGATTAGATCCACTTCCGGGTTTAGACAATGAAGCATCAAAAACAACAGTTTCAGAAACTTCGGCAATCTCAGAAGAAATAGATAATACAGCAGATGGACTTTCAGACTGACTCACACAGACAAAAGAAAGAACATTCAATAACATCAAAAAGAAAACAAAAACAAAAATATAATTTCTCAAACAAGATTTCAAGGAATTTAGAAGCATTTTTAGCAAATCGTACCCTCCAATTCAATAGTTTAACAGATTCAAATATGATTTCTAAGGCAAAAAATCAAAATAAAAACCCGTCTAATAAATATTACGTATGTTTCTATTAGAAAAATGATTACTAATGCTTTATTCTGGGGCTCATATTAGATCCATTGTATTCTCTTTCATTTCACGGGCAGCTTCATCATTGGGATTGATATCTAATGCAATATTGAAACAATCTAAAGCCTCATCAAATTCATCAAAATAATAAAAAATCATTCCTTTTATGAACCATGTACGCCCATCATTTGAATCTATCTCTAATGATCGATTTATTGAATTCAAAGATTCTTCCTTATTGCCTAATTCTTTCCAGATATCTGCTCTAATATTCCAAGCATCAACAAAATCCGGATTAATCTTTAACGCATTCTTTAAATTAAATAACGCCTCCTCAAATTCCCCGAGTTCTCTTAAAGCAAATGCTTTAAAATACCAATGAAATTCATCTTCTGGTTCAATTTCAACACATTTATCAAAGCATCGTAACGCCTCTTTATTTTTGCCCAGTATACCCAATGCTTTTCCTTTCTGTAACCAAGCTTCAGATGAGCGAATGTTGTTTTCAAGAACCTTATTACAATAATGAATTGCCTCAGAGTAATTTTCATGTTCAAAACGATCACGAACTATCAGTAATAAAGCTAATTCATTATCAGATATATTACCTTCATCCTCTACATTATCTTCAGTTTCACTACCCGCGGTAACTGCTTTATAAATATTCACTGCATCATCAATGATAACTTCATCTTGACAAAAATCACAAAAAAACGAGTGATCAATAGAATCAACATCATACCCAACTTTATCTTTTTTTACAAAATCCCATGGATGAAACTCAGATTCTCCAAAAAACAAATATGAATCACCATTTTGAAACCGACGATTACATCCTGCACAGCGACCAGGTTTACCCGGGATTGCAAACCATCCTTTACTCTTGTAATCCTCCTCTACCTTTCTAGAATCCCAACATAGTTCACAAATAGTATACCTGACTTTATTGGATCCAATCAGTACACAGATATCATCTCGACGTAATGATTTACCACAGACATCACAGATAAAGCACCGTTTCTTATAATCAAAACTCATAAGACCAATAGATAATAGAATACATATCTTAAAATTTTTACGTACGTTACAATAAATTTTCAACTAATATCCTAAAAATTCATGTAACATTTCATCTCATTACTCATCTTCTGATAACAATACATATGCAGCATGGATCTTTCTAAATCGTTCAGTTGCCTCTTTTTCATTGCCCTTGTTTCTATCCGGATGCCATTGTAATGCTTTGCGACGAAATGCTTTTTTTATCTCAGATTTCGTAGGATTTTTTGGTAGTTCTAAAACATCCAATGGATCTTCCCTTCTAATTATTGCTCTTGCTTCACCAATCCCCATTCGCAATCTGAAGATTCTTTTCCATTCCTCAGGATCGCCATGACCATAGGAATCGTCATATGTCTTATATCCATCTAAAAAACCCTTTTTTTTAGCCATTATTCACCATCACCAAGTTCAAAAGGTTTTTCATAATTGGGTAGACCCAAAGCTCGAAGATGTTTACACTTACGATGTCTTCTCCATCCTGGACAAGAACAACCCCAGTGTCTTTTTTTCTTATTTTGAGCAATAATATATATCCTATTTGTTGTTTCAGATCTAATCTCAAAACGATTCTCCCATTGATTATTATCGGGTAATAAAGAACCCTCAATTTTTTCTCTTAAAATAATTTCAGTGGTCTTAGCCATTAACATCAGCTGTACAATTTATAATTGATTTATAATATAAATAAATACTGCAAGATATTAATAAATTTCCCTAATATATTAAAAATAAGGATAATACTTTCACTTACCCCTTCAAACATATTTATAAGGAGAAAAACACTATCAATTTTGAAAATATAATATAAAAATTATATTTTTATACATTGGTTTAAATGAATGGCCACTAGAGTGCGGCAACACCCTAGCAGCCGGGAGCCATGATAGAATGAGTATCACAGCCCCAAGCGAGATTAAAGAAGCAGTTGATTATAAACCTTTTTCCAACAATCATTTTCAAACTAAGATCACCTTTTTTAATAAAAATCTTGATGTAGGTTTAACCAATTCACTGCAATTGGTAGGAGGTAAAAAACAAGAATGCGAACCATTTTTAGAACACAGAAGCCAACACCATGTCAACCAACAACCCCAATTGGATGGGGAGGACATGGGTGACTATGGCTATGTAACACGACAAAAAAAAGATGTTGAACAAATAAACAATCCATATATCATCAATCCAAGCGACTACGAAACACAACAAGAACTCTTTGATGCAATCAAACACTGGTGGATCTTCAAATACCGAAAAAACGAACGCACCATCAACGACCGGCTCAGATATGCAAAAAAGATGGCAAACCATGATATCTTCCCAGTTAACTGGTTTGATCTCAACCCAAACCAAATCATTGCCTATCTTGAACATAAAGAATACGTTGAATACGAAAACAAACGAGGTAAACACCAAATCAAAAACGAATGGAAAACCATCAAAACCTTTGCCAAAGCATACGGAATCGATGCCAATCTTTGGGGATACATTCCACCAAGTCCACCGAAACCCAAAGTCAAAATCATACCACTCCCAAACACTGTTTACGAATTGATCCAACACAAATACGCAAAAGATCTCTACGAAAACGCACTCGTTCAATACCTTCTCATGCATGGATTTCTCATTGGATGGAGACCAAGTGAACTCGTCATACAAAAAACAAGTGATGTGTTTCTTGATGATGGATACATTATCATCACTGAAACAAAAAAGAACAGACAACCACGACAAGTATTTCCAGAAAAGGAAATGATGACAAATCCACGAAGAAAAAGCATGAAAAACTGGATTGAACACTGGCGATGCAAAGTAGAAAACCAACAAAGCAACGACTATCTCTACCTACAACCAAACGGAAGACCATTCACCGTTGATTACATGAGAAAATACATCAACCAACGAGTAAAACCAGTATGGAACTACTATCATCCCTACGTTATGAGACATTGGTGTGCTGTCGCTCGATTAATCAAAAGCAAGGTTGATACAAAAAAATGGGATATATGGGATGTCAAAGAATGGCTCGGGCATGACAAAGTAAGCACAACAGAAGAATATGTTCGATTTGCAAAACGATACTATCGAAATGCAAATTATGACTGGATAAAAGCCATCCTGAAATTCCATCCTAAAAAATATAAAAAACCAACAATGGAACAGGAAAATGGCTTAAAATCAAAAACACACCCAAAAACCTTTGCTTCGAATGGAAATAACAGGAAAAGAACGGTATGCTCCCATCGGGATGTGAGCACGAATCTACTAGTAAAAAAATGCTAATCTTCTCCTGATAAATAATATCTCAATTGGGTCTGGAAAAAGGTTACGGAATTGATTGATGTCTTTTCATGAAACCATATATCTTCCACCCGATTGACACAGAGAGTTGCTACTAAAAACATGCCATGTAAGATATATTTAGGATAATTTAAAGGTATTAGTGGGATGAATTATTGGCGAATGTTGTACGATGAAAGGAGATTGAAGAGTAATAGGTAGTGATTCTCAAAGAAGGATAGATAGGTTTTGGATTTAGACATACTCACAGTTGGATTTGATCATTCAGATAATAGTCTATGTTCATCTACTGGCATTACAGTCACCTTATACCTTTTTATAATCCTCCATAATCTATAATTAAATTAAAACATAATCGACTATCCATTACCTTCATCACACTAATATTATTAATAATTTAAATATAAAAGTTAACATCTAAATATTTTAAAAAAAGAAAAAAAGAGAGATGGTTGGACAATTAAATTCATAGAAATATTTGAAATAAAGGTAGTAACTGGGGATACTTTTGCAGAAAAATAAAAATTGGATTGTGTATTTTATTATTTGGCATAGAAACTTCAAGGACTCCCCATTCACTCATCAATCCATCCACCTTATATCTTATTTTTATTTCAAATTCTCCTCTTTCATCCCATGTGTGGGAGGCGGAAACAGTGTCACTTGACGCATACGGACCAAGCCAACCTGTATCTTCATCATCACCCCATTTAAAAAACCAATAATAAATCTCCCCATCTCTATCAGTTGCTGAAGCATTATATGTACACTCACGCCTTACTCTTGACTCCGTGGGACCTTCAACAAATGGAGCTTTTGGCAATCTGGTCGAAAAACTAATTTGATCACTTGCATGCTGCGAACCATGATCATCTTCTGCCACAATCATCATTGAATATAATGTGTTTTTATCTAGAGAAATTTGATAATAATTTTTATTTAAATCTTCAGCAACTGGATCTCTATTTTCATAAACAGAATAACCTTCGTTCAAAAAAATACTATATTTAACAGAATCACCATCAAAATCTTCACAATTATCCCAAGATAGATTAATCTCAGGTTCAATGTTAGAGGCTCCATGATATGGATAAATGTTATCCGGTTTCGTCGGTTGAATGTTACCATGCACTCCATCAAAATAATATGCAGTTTTTCCGATACCACATTCACGATATTTTATTCGGAAAAATCCATTTTCACCCCAGCCTTTACCCCAGCTATTTTTACAAATCCAATAACCAGGATCATCATTATATCCAATAATAGCAACGGCATGTCCCGAATCAAGCGAACCCCAAACATGTTCATAAATACCTCCATTATATGAATCAAAATCTTCATAAACATTAAAACGAGTTAACACTGGACCGAAATCAATCAAAGCTTCTTTTATACCTGTGCCTCTAGCTGAACCTCTCGATTCAACTTTGATTAATCGTTGTTTCCAATTTGATGCTTTATCATCGCATTCTCTTGTTTTCAAACAAGATTCATCAACTACCCCTGTATATTTTATAAAATCTGCTGCTTCATCGATATACCACCCACCACTGGGATTACCTCCACCACAATAGAATAGATAATGTTCAGAAAGATCACAATCAAAAATTTCATCAAGTTCAATTTGAACAACAGCCTCTAAAACAGCAACTCCACCATATGCCACGCATGTTCCACCACTTTGTGCTTTTACTGAAGTAATATAATTTTTACCATTTACATCCCTCCAATCAAATGAGCTTGGAAGAGGACCACTAGCCTGCATTATATCATATTCATCTAACTTATTTTTTCCTTCTTTACAACCAAGTAAGTCATCACAATTACCACCATCTCTTGTAAAAATAGTATTAAATCCTGCAGTCCATTGTGCATTATTTTCCTTTATGGCCTGTTTTATCTCAAATAATTTTTTCTCATTTGTTATGGTTGCATCAGCATTTCCCAAAAAATTAAGTGAAGTTATAAATAATATTATTACAACCATATATGCTATTATTTTTTTCATAAATAATCTGCCTCCTTTATGAATCTCCCTGATACCGCATAGAAGATTCAAATATTCTAATGCTAAATTTAAATATAAATTTTACTAATAATTGTCAATAAAATCCCATAGAATGCCTTGAAATGAAGGTATTACCATTTTTGTGCATTTTTTAGTGATCTATACAGTTATATAGAAAAATAGGCATTAAAAAAGAAATATCGACTTTACATATCAACTATTATTATAAAGAAAAAAAAGAGATTGATCAGTTTAAGACAATCTCTAAATAGGGTTCAAGGAATGGAAATTGTTGAATAATCCAATCGCTTAAAAATACAAACAAATTGACCAATCTATTCTTTGGCATAGTTATCTCTAGGGTTGCGGTTTCACTCTGACCTCCATAACAATCAGATGCAAAAACCTGAATTACATAAGTTCCTTTTTCTGTATATATGTGACTTAATTGTATTTTTTCCCCTGAAGGGTAGTAAGGTGTCCACTCTGAACTGTCACCCCAAGATATATAATATCTAATATCATCATTATCTAAATCAGTTGATGAAATATTAAATTCATATGGTTCATTTATCTTTCCTTCATTTATTCCTTCAATTACTGGAGTATTTGGATTGTTATTCCAAACATCAATTTCAGTTGGTTCAGACCACACACTTTGATCACCTGTTTTTGTTTTTGCCTTAACCCTAACTGCATAATTGCCAATTTCCGCCCAACTATGATTAATTATTGCTGGCTGATCTGAAAAATATGGTCCTATCCACTCGCTGGAAGTTCCATCTCCCCAATCCCAAAGAAAATAAAGTGGATGATTTCTATTATGAATTGTGGAAGTGACAAATTGTATTTTTTCTTTTGGTCTTGCTGACGTATTCACTATTGGTTTAATTGGTATCTCCGGGGGTACTGTTTCTATTCTAATTTCATCTTCATATGCATCTATTAACATTGGAACCATTTCATTAACGAATGAGTTTATCTCTGATTTGATAGTAGCTGGAGATGTTTTCTCAGAAATCGAATTTATCAGGCTTTCATACTCATGAAACATAAACTTTTCATTGAAGTTGGAATAACTTTGAATTTCTCTAACTCGTTCACAAAGATATCTACTACATCCTTGCCCTATTCCATCAGTAGCATATTCAACTTTGGGATTTAGATATGATTCTATTCCATCACCACGCGTAAATTGATTTTGAATAGAGTTAGAAGATAATCCATTAGGATACAAAGGTAAAAAGATACCGACTAACGGCTGTCTTCCTAATGCTACCCATACAATATTTAAAGATTTATCATACTCTGGACTTCCTGATACCGCAACCATGGAACTCACACAGTTTGGCCTGGATATCTCCCCAGAAGCCCCAAACGCGCCATCTCCATTCTCCTTACCATTCACATTTTTTGCACCAAGTTGACATACATCCTCCCAAGTAATTTTATTGTCAAAATCACTGCTTCCACCATTTTGAGTTATGTCCGTCCAAATGTTATAAATTGTTTGACCATTTCCATCAGGATCTTGGCAGATTCCCTCGCAATGAAGTCTATTGTCAATGGGTTGCCATGAATTATTTACCCATGTAATATGAGACCAAATTTCGCCATTATCTATCTTTGAAGATGATACAATGGCTCCCACGCCTGGTTCCGCACTAACAATGCCCATATTAACTCCGCCTGATGTGTAAACATGATTTGCAATAAATTCAGCTGCATCTTTAACTTTTGAGTAATGCCCAAGTACATATTTTCTAACTTCTGTTGGAGTCATGCTCCTATCAGATTCAAATTGTCTATTTTGAATGCTTATTTCTGGTGAATTAGCTGTGAAACTCCCAATTGCTAATCCAACTTCATTCATTGCCATTTTTACTTCATTTCCTGGAACACCAAATCCTAAATAATTATATACCGGGCCAGAAAGAAAATATGGCTTATTAGGGGTAGGATCATTGATATGTCTATTTTTCCAAAATATACTACGGCCATCTTTTACAACATTGCCTGTTGCCACCATACCTGCACATTCCTCAACTTCGTCAAGCATATCTAAAAATGAATCATCGTTTGTATTAATTGAAAAAGTATCAGATTTTGCAATTTCGCCAAATGAAAAGGAACTGCCAAAAAAGATAAGTGCTATTAAAAATCCTATTATTTTACTATTCATTTCTTATTACCTCTCTTAATATTTGCCTCCCCTGTTAGGCAATATAACTTAAATGTATCATTTAATAAATAAATGTTATGGATAAAAACGATATAAAGAGTACATATTACTATTGAATCCTGATTAAAATAATTAATTTATAAGAGATAAAACCAGAAGTTCCGCAATGGACCTCTCAGAAAAATTGAAAATAAAATAATTTCCTATTGGTAGCATTGATTCTATGTTCGACATGAGATAACTATTTTTTAGTATTAAAAAATTCAAATAGTATAAAAACAATAAAACTATTCAATAAACGTCAACTTCATTCTGTTGATAAATTAAAAATAAAAATATTTTTATAAAATTATGCTCCCATCGGGATTCGAACCCGAGTCTAAGCCTCGAGA